>NZ_JBFBBQ010000020.1:0-119952 GCF_040682775.1 Amycolatopsis sp. NPDC051106
CTCCCGCGCCGGCTTGGACTCACGCTTGCGTGGACTCACAAGCTCCGATGTCATCACTCACCGTGCCCATCCCGCCGGACTTCAGCCCGGCGTGTTCAGTCGATTGGGGCATAGTCGATGTAGCCGCGGTCGTCGCCGCCGAAGAAGGTGGTGCGGTCACCCTGGGCGAGTGGGGCTCCGGTGGCGAGGCGGTACGGCAGGTCGGGGTTGGCGATGAAGTTGGTGCCGAAGGCGAGCAGGTCGGTGGTGCCGTCCTCGATGAGGCCCAGCTCCGCTGGACCGGTGGGTGTGGTTCCGGTGTCGGGGTTGAGAATCAGGGTGTTGGGCCACTCCGTGCGGATTCGGCGGGTCAGGTCGCGCCCGGCGCGTTCGGCGAAGTGCAGGTAGGCGAGGTCGAGAGCGGCCAGTTCGCGTACCAGGGGTAAGTAGGTGGCGTCGTGGTCGGGGTCGTCGTTGATGTCGTTGACGGTGGCCCCGGGTGAGATGCGGATGCCGACCTTGTCGGCGCCGACGGCTTGGCTCGTGGCGCGGGCGACCTCGACGGCGAATCGGATTCTGCCTTCCACTGCGCCGCCCCATCGATCGGCGCGCTTGTTGGTGTGGGCGGAAAGGAACTGATGGATGAGGTAGCCGTTGGCGCCGTGCAGCTCGATGCCGTCGAATCCGGCGGCGATGGCGTTGCGGGCGGCCGATGCGTAGTCCTCGATGGTGGCCAGGATCTCGTCCTCGGTGAGTTCGCGGGGGACGACGAAGTCTTGCAGGCCGGTGTGGGTGAAGACTTGCCCTTTGGCCCGTACGGCGGACGGGCCGGCCGGAACGAGACCGTCGGGCAGCAGGTCGGGGTGCCCGATGCGACCGCTGTGCATGAGTTGGGCGAAGATCACACCGTCGTTGGCGTGCACCGCGTCGGTGACGGCGCGCCAGGCGTCCACCTGTGCCGGCGAGTGCAGGCCGGGCACGTCGGTGTAGCCCTGCCCCTGCACCGACGGGTGGGTGCCCTCGGTGATGATCAGACCGGCACCGGCTCGCTGCGCGTAGTAGGTGGCCATCGACCGGGTCGGCGTGGCACCGGGGGCACGGCTCCTGGTCATCGGGGCCATGACGATACGGTTCTTCAGCTTCTTTCCGGCCAGCGCATACGGCTGAAATGCTTTGGTGGACATCACAATCCTTGACGAAGTCGACTGGGGATGGTTATTCCGGACCGGCGATCGAGGTCCCGTGCAGCTGCTCAGGCGGAGTTGGCCAGGGTGGACAGCGGGCTGCGGGTCCCCGCCATGGACGCCGCGCGGCGTCGGCAGCCGGGAGTTTCGGCCGGTACCGGTCTGGCGACGGCAGTGGGGCTACAGCCTCGCGGCTACCCACTCAGATGGTGCCGCCCTGTTGGGGGGCGAGGCGGCGGGAGAGCCGGTCCGCGATGTCTTCCGTTGCACCGACGGCGCCGGTCACCATCTCTCGGAGGACTGTGTCCAGTGGCGTCGGCTGCACGCCGAGGACCGCCTCCGTCCGGCTGGAGTCGATCACATGCGGGTTCTCGTTGCTGTACATCAGTTCCATGAGTTCGCCGAACACCGGTTGCTGTCGAGCCAGCGCGGCCAGCTCGTCGCGATCGATGCGGTGCAGCTTCGGCGTGGGCGCTCCGGCCAGTTCGGCGAGCCGCTCGCTCAGCGCCCGCACGGACAGAGACGACGTGACCGGCACGTGCCAGGGCCGGCCCCACGCGGCGTCGTTGCGACTCGCGGCCACGAGCGCCCGGGCGATGTCTTCGGTGTAGTTCCAGCTGTGTGCTACGTCGAGGTCTCCCGGGTAGGACGCCACCTCGCCGGCCAGGAGGGGACCCAGCACGAACGCGCCGTAGGGACCCACGGGGCCCGCGCCGAGGAAACCTGTGGCCCGCACTTCGGTGACCCGCGCGCGGCCTGCTTCGTGAGCGGCCAGCGCGTCGAGCCACATCTGCGCTCGCACACGACCCTTGACCGTGGTCGCGGCCATCGGCAGGTCCTCGGTCATCGGCCCGTCGACATGACCGTAGCCGTAGGTGTTGCCCAGCATCACGTAAGCCGCTCCGGTCCGCTCGACCGCGGTCAGCAGCGCCGCAGACATCGGTGGCACGTCGACAGCCCAGCGGTCCAACGCGGGAATGGCGCAGTTGACCACCACGCGCGCGCCCTCGGTGAGCTCGGTGAGCCGGTCGGCATCGGTGATGTCCGCGGCCACGAGCTCCACCAGCGGATGGTCGGCGCCACGGCCACTACGGGTGATCTGGCGGACGCGCTCGCCGCTCTCAGCGAACTGGCGGGCGGTGGGCAGGCCGGCTGCGCCGGCCCCGGTGACAACGACGATTGACATGTCTCAACCTTGCCGAGCTGCAGCGCTGTACAGTAGTGGCCCGAGTGCCATACATCCGGAGGTTCTGGCCATGCACCGCGTCGTCGTCATTGCCGTTCCGCCGGTCAACACCTTCGATCTGTCCATCCCTGAGCTGATCTTCCGCGGGGTGGAGATCGAGGGGCGGCCCGCTTACGACGTCCGGGTCTGCACGGCTGAACCGGGGATCCTGCCGTCCGACGGCGCTTTCGACCTGTTCGTCCGGCACGGCCTTGAGGCGGTCGACGAGGCCGACACGGTGATGGTGACTGGCGGGGCCGGCCGCAACGACGTCCCTCCGGCGGTCCTGGAGGCGCTGCGTGCAGCCGCTGCGGCGGGCAAACGTCTCGCATCGATCTGCACCGGCGCCTTCGTGCTGGCGGCCGCCGGTCTGCTCGAGGGCCGACGCGCCACGACGTACTGGGTGAAGTCGGACATATTTCGTCAGCGCTACCCTGCCGTCACGCTCGAACCGGACGTGCTGTTCGTCGAGGACGGCCCCGTGTTCACCTCAGCGGGGCTAGCGGCCGGCATCGACCTCTGCCTGCACCTGGTCCGCTCCGACCACGGCGCCGCAGCGGCCAACGCGGTGGCCCGGCTGGCCGTTGTGGCGCCGGTACGCCCGGGCGGTCAGGCGCAGTTCATCGAGACCCCACTGCCTGCCGTGACCGGTGTCTCCCTCGCCGCAACCCGGGCCTGGGCGCTGCAAAGGCTTGATCAGCCACTCACGCTGACCGATCTGGCCCGGCACGCCAACAACAGCGTACGGACGCTGACTCGCCGATTCCGCACCGAAACCGGCCTCAGCCCGCTGCAATGGCTGCTGCATCAGCGCATCAACCGAGCGCGCGAACTTCTGGAATCCACCAACCTGCCGATGGACCTCGTCGCCGCTCGCAGCGGACTGGGCAGCTCCGACTCGATGCGCCAGCACCTGACCCGGCGGGTCGGGCTAACACCGACGGCGTACCGGCGATCCTTCACCCGTCTGTCGGAACAACGGTAGCCGCAGCCGCGGAAGGTGGGGGCCCGACTCTTCCGCCCTAAGATCATGGAAGAGTCGAGACCGAGGTGCGCTGGCTACGTAACTCTGAAAACTCATTTCGCACATATATCGACGCCCTAGGCTGGCCGCATGACCGCACGAAGCACCGAGACCACCGTTCGTACGCCAGACGGCCTCAGCCTGGTCGGCACTCTGGTCCAGCCGGACGGCCCAAGCCGCCACGCCGCCGTGCTCGTGCACGGTCGCGGTGTCACGCGCCATGAGGCGGGCTTCTTCACCCGGTTGGCTGCCGGCCTGGCCGAGAGCGGCGTAGCCTCGCTCCGTTTTGACCTCCCCGGCCATGGTGAGAGCGAAGGCCGCCAGGAGGACTTGTCACTCGCCGGTGTTCTCAACGCTGTTCGCGGAGCACGGGCTCACCTCTGCCGGGAGACCAACCTGGCGTCGGCGTCGCAGCAGATGCTCGACGAGTAGCCAGTTGAGACGTCGGAACTGCTTCGCGAACTCGGTTCCGACCACGGTGTCGACGCGAGAACCGATCGTCGAGTCGGCGTCGATGACCTCTCGAACTGCGACCATCTCGGGGAATGTGTCGAGCCAGCCAGCTTCGGAGGCTCGCGCCGGTATCTGCCATGCGGCGGCTTTCAGGGCCACAAACGACGATTGTGTGTACCGCCGCCAGCCACGTGTGTCGACCGACGGGCCGATCACAGGAGCAGCTTCGTACTGCCGGAGGTCGTCGAGAGCAACCCCCATCAAGGTCTTGATCGCGTCGTGAAGTTCTGGCCGGCGGCTGGGCATGCGAGTCTCCGTTGGACGAGATGTGGCATCGGACTGATGGCCGCCGGTGGCGAACGGAACAGAATGCCACACCTCGCACCTCATCGCACCTGGATTTGAATCACTCATTCGGATGGCTTCGCGATCGGCGCGACTCGTCTCCTTCTGTTCCGGCGCTCTATCCGTCGCTGGGCTTGTCGTCGCGCACCGGCGGATGAATCATCTGTACGTTCGAGACACCCCCCTGGTTCACACAGTCCTCGGCGAGGTTATGCACATGCCAGAAGAAGTCCTCAGGCGACTCCTGAGCGTTCACAGTCATCTCGACAGGTGTGTACCGGTGAAGCGGAATCGACACACCGTCGTAGTTGAAGCCCATGGTATCCGTCGTGAGGATCGTCAGCGGCGTGCCGCCTCCACATTCGATCCCGACCCGAATGTCGTACTCGTCGTTACCCGTCGCTTCGGCGGTCGTGCGTACGAGAGCCATCAGGTCTGCGATCGCGCACTCGATAGCCGCGGATTTGATCTGATTGCCGTCGAGCATGTCGGCGCGGCCCGCTGGGTGCCCACCGACCGCGGCAGCGACAGTCGCCGACCCATCATGGTGGATGCTGATCCACGATTCGCGCCAGGTCATGCCTTCTTCGGTTGCCGTGTTAACCGCAACCCACCTACGCAAACCGGGACGAGGATTGAGATAGTCCACACTCTCCAACGGATGAACCCCAGTACTCGCCGCATACACCAATGCCAGGCCTCTAGTTTCTGTTAGGACCTGCCGAGCTTGGGTCTGCCCAGAGTCTGGTTGACACCTGATGTGTGAGGCTTCGGCCTCGCTTGGAAGGATGTCATCGTGCCCAAGCCTTATCCCCGTGAGTTTCGTGACGACGTCGTCGCCGTCGCCCGTCGCGGCGAGACGCCGTTGAAGCAGGTCGCGAAAGATTTCGGGATCTCCGAGTCGTGCCTGGCCAACTGGCTGCGCGCGGCCGATGTCGAGGACGGCACCCGGCCCGGCGTGACCCGGGACGAGTCCGCCGAGCTGCGGGAACTGCGTAAGCGCAACCGCCTGCTGGAGCAGGAGAACGAGGTCCTGCGCAAAGCTGCGGCTTACCTTGCCCAGGGCAATCTGCCGGGAAATAGCCTTCCCGCTCGTCCGTGAACTGGCCGCGGCCGGCGCCCCGGTCAGGGTGCCGGTCGCGGTGACGTGCAGGGTGCTGGGCATCTCCCGGCAGGCCTACTACCAGTGGTGCGCAGCCCCGGTCTGCCAGCGCGACTGGGATGACGCGCACCTGATCAACGCCGCGCTCGAGATCCACGCCGACGACCCAGGCGATGGGTACCGGTTCATCGCCGACGAACTCGCCCGGCAGGGCTTCAGCGTCTCGGAGAACCGGGTGTGGCGGATCTGCTCGATGCAGCAGATCTTCTCTTCGCACGCCAGGAAGAAAGGCCGTAACGCGAAGGCGGGGCCGTCGGTGCATGAGGACCTGGTTCGCCGGAACTTCACCGCGACGGCACCGAGCGTGACGTGGCTGACCGACATCACCGAGCATCCCACCGGCGAGGGCAAGCTGTACTTGTGTGCGGTCAAGGATTGCTATTCCAACAAGATCGTCGGATACTCGATCGCGTCGCACATGCGGGCTTCGCTCGCAGTCGCTGCGTTGCGTAACGCGATCGCGCTGCGAGACCCGCGCGACACCGTCGTCCACTCCGACCGCGGAGCCCAATTCCGATCCGACGCCTACCGGCGTCTGTTGCGCGTTCACGGGCTGACCGGGTCGATGGGCCGGGTCGGCGCCTGTGGTGACAACGCCGCAATGGAATCGTTCTTCTCGTTGCTGCAAAAGAATGTTCTCGACAACCGGCGGTGGCGGACCCGGGAGGAGCTCCGGCTGGCGATCGTGTCCTGGATCGAGACGAAGTACCACCGCAAACGCCGTCAACGGGGGCTGGGCAAGCTCACCCCGGTCGAGTTTGAGACCATCTACATGGCCGCAGCTGCAGCCTGAAACAGTCAGCCCCCGGTGTCAACCGAAGTCTGGGCAGACCCCTTGATCGCGAGTGAGACGCGTGCGGAGCTTTGGTATACGCGGGTGCGCGACCGCGATCAACCACGCCCGCGTCTCGCTGTCACGGCCGGCCGCAGCATCTGCGAACAGGATGTCAAGCACCTCCGTCGCGTGCCTGCGCTCGTCAAACCGAGCTCGGTACGCAGCCTCGACTTGACGCTCCTTCATCCACACGGTGTCGGCGTCGTTTCGAACCGGCGCACCGAAGCACTCGTTCCTATAGATCAGATGCGGCCCGTCCACGCTCGCAGGCACCTCGACGACCACGGCCCGTTCCCCCTCAGCGCCAAGGCAGTACACGTTCAAACCGAAGACCGGCGGAGAGATAGCAGTGATCGCCACACTACGCAACGAACGCTCGCAGGCCTCATCAAAGTCGCCCACGTCAACCCGGCTGATCGCTGCCTTCTGCGACTCGCGTACGCCGAACACGATCACGCCGCCACCGCTGTTAGCCATCGCCGCAACGTCTTTAGGGAAGTCGGTTTGCGCCATCCCCTTCGCCGGCGGCAACTCGGACTTCCAGTCAAGGTCACTCGACTCCGTAATCCCCGTGGTCACGGCGTGGGTGAGGAGATCGTTGCTTAGCGGCCCGGGGTCCGCCCCGACCGCCCGGTGAAGAGCTGTGAAGGTCACTCGATAAGCGTAGAGACGGAGCTCGGTAAGGGACCCGCATGAACCACGGCGAGTCCTTCTGGCGGGTGGTCTCGCGCCGCGCCTATTCTCCCTCAAGAAGTGGCAAGGGCGACCTGGTTTCGACCAGCGCGCTTACGCGGGGTGAGACCCTACAGGAGGCAGCCGTCCATCGCCTGTGCGCGTGCGGATGCCGGCCACGTCGTCGTGGTGTCCTGGTTTCCCCTCATCGCGGCGGCCGACGACATGGCTCAGGTGCGGTCTGGCAACGGCGAGGTGACGTGGTCGGGCCCGACCCGGCGTACCTGGCCGTCGGTGAAGAGGGAGAGGCGATTATGAAGGCCGAGCAGGCGGTGGACACCTACGAGGCCGGGGTGAACCAGGTGGACAGGGCTTTGGTGGACGAGCTCGTCCGGCCCTGCTCTGTAGCAGTGCTATAGTCTGTAGCGATGGTACAGAGCCCGGAGCCCCAGGCCCGCGCGAGGCTGCTCGCCGCGGCGTTCGAAACAGCCACGCGCGAGGGCGTCGACGCGGTCTCGACGCGTGCGGTCTGCGCGGCCGCGGGCGTGCAGGCCCCGTCGCTATACCACCACTTCGGCGACCGCGCCGGACTGATCCGCGCGGTGGTCGACGCCGCGTTCGAGGAGTACTTCCAGCACAAGGACGCCAGCACCTCTACGGCCGGCACGGGCCCCGGAGCCCGTGTCGCCGCGGGGTGGGATGCGCACATCGCGTTCGCGCAGGCCTACCCCGGCCTCTACCCCGCGATGTACCCGACGTCAGGCCCACTGCCGAGCCACGTCGAACGCAGTGGCGCCCTGCTGCGCGCGGGTTTCGACGAGTTCGAAAGAGCGGGTTTGCTCCGGCCCGGTATCACCGCGGAGCTGGCGACGAACGCGTTGCGCGCGGCCCTCCGGGGCGTCGCCCACGCGGTCGCCGCGACCCCCGGCGGCCGGGACCACCACATGATTTCAGCCGTCGTCCGCGACGCCGTCATCGACGCGCTCGTCATGGACGACGGGCGTTACTGAGTCCGACCTCCTCCGTCCGGAGTGAGGCGGGAGCCATTTTTCCAAGGAGCAACACCGATGACCGATCTGCTCAAGGGCAAGACCATCCTCATCACCGGCGCCTCGTCCGGTATCGGCGCGTCCGCCGCTCACCTGTTCGCACGTGAGGGTGCGAACGTCGTCATCACGGCTCGTCGCAAGGCCGAACTCGACCGTGTCGCCGAGAGCATCACCGGAGGCGGGGTTCTCGCCGTTCAGGCGGACACCACGAACGCCGATGAGCTGGAACACGCCATCGCGACAGCGGTCGAGAGGTGGGGCAGGCTCGATGGCGCCCTCAACAACGCCGGCCGCAGCCAGGGTGGCGGCCGCCTCGCTGAGGTGCCCGACGAGACCTTCGACTCCGTGTTGGAGGTCAACTTCAAGGGCGTGTGGCTGGCGATGCGCGCCGAGCTGCGGGCGATGACCGCGGAGGGCGCAGGCGGCGGGGCGATCGTGAATGTCAGCAGCATCGGGGGAACCCTCGGTGCCAACGGGCAAAGCGTGTACGGCGCGACGAAAGCCGCGGTCATCTCCATGAGCCGTGCGGCCGCGGTCGAATACGGTCGTGACGGTGTCCGCGTCAACGCCATCGCGCCAGGCGCGACGATGACCGACATGATGGTGGCCTGGGAGCAGCGCGATCCGAGCATCGTCGAGCAGCTCAGTTCCGTCACCGCCCTGGGGCGCCCCGGCCAGCCGGAGGAGATTGCCGAGGCGGCCGCCTGGCTCCTCAGCGATCGCGCGAGCTACGTCACCGGAATGACTCTCGGTGTCGACGGTGGCGCCGCACCCTGGCCGCACTGAACCGCCGTGAGCGTGCTGCCGCGCCGTCGCGGCAGCCGGCGGCCGAGGAACCTGCGCTGGCCACAGCGGCGAGAGCTACGGGTCGTCACGACCGCCAACATCTGCGTTCTGCGCTTGGCGCGGAGAGACGACGGCCATTTCAGCGTGGCACCTTCGAAGGTGGTTCGGCCGCCTCGGGGCAGCACCTGGACGAGGCTCAGCACGCAACCCTGCAGTGCAGGTGCGTCACGCTCTCATCGCCGCCGGCGACAACCCCGAACGCCTGCGAAGCGAAGCATCGTTCGCCGCGCTCTGCGGAGCCAGCCCGGTGGAAGCATCTTCAGGCAGGACACAACGCCACCGACTGAACCGCGGTGTCGACCGCCAAGCCAACTCCGCTCTGCGCAGAATCGTGCTGGTGCGCCTGCGCTGGGACCGACGCACTCGCGACTACATCCGACCGGCATGTCCACGAGGGGAAGACCACACGCCAAGGCGTCCGGTACGTCAAACGCTACATCGCCTGCGAGCTCTACCGGGTCATCACTGCGCCCGATACGCCGGCTGCGCCGGCACATCACGCTGCTTGACTGGGGCGTAACTCATGCCGGGCCTGGTGACCACAACTCCCTGGTCGCGAGCCACAAAAAGGTAACTATCTTTCCGTGGTTGTCGGCTCCCGTGATGGCCTTGCAGTCCCCGGCTTTGCGGTCGCGTCGCGACAGGACACGAGAACGTCGCCGACGCGGATTCCCGCTCTCCGACGAGGAACTCGCCGAGCTCGACGAGATCGGCCGACAACTGGTGCGGCACCGAACTTCAACCCTAGGAGAAGGCTTTGCTGTGCTCGGCGATGAAGGCGCGCAGGCTGCGCGGTGGTTCGCCGGTGAGTGCTTTCACCTCGTCCGACAGCCACGCTGCGTCGCCTTCAGCTATCAAGCCGAACGCCTGGGCATTGGAGTCAGCGACGGTCTCGGGCACGCCCGCGCCGATCATCGCCGCGCGGTGTTCGGCCGGGGTGAGCCGCCGGTATTCGACCGGATGCCCCAGCGCCGCGGCGAGTTCCTCCGCAACGTCGGTGTAGGTGATCAGTTCCGGCCCGGTCAGCCAGTAGGTCCGGCCGGCGTGCTCACCCGGCGCGGTCACGATCGCGGTCGCGGCGGCGGCGACGTCCCGCGCGTCGATCATCCCGACCTGACCGTCGCCGGCCGACATCGGAAAGCCCCGGGTCCGGGAGATCGCCGGTGCCAGGGCGAGCAGGTTCTGCAGGTAGGCGTTCGGCCGCAGCAGCGTGTGCGCGAGGCCGGCGGCTTCCAGGTGGGCCTCGATCCGCGCCTGGCCCCGGCGCCGGGCGACCGGGGAGTCCGCTGACGCTTTGCTGCTGACCTTGACGATGTGCGTCACTCCGTGGCGGACGGCGGCGTCGATGACCGCCATTTCCTGGGCCGGCACCGCGGGGCTGACGAGCAGCACGGTGTCGACGTCGTGCATCGCGGCGGCGAGCGTGCCCGGGTCGCCGAAATCGCCGACGGCGACCTCGACATCGTCGAGGGGCGCGCGGGACGGGTCGCGGACCAGCGCTCGCACGGGGTGGTGCTGCGCAGCGAGCAGCCGGACCGCTTCCGAGCCGACCTTGCCGGTCGCGCCGGTGACCAGGATCAACGTGGCCTCCTTCAAGATACTCCGCAGATTGGATTGATCTATCCAAACTAGCGCCGGTAGGATTGGATCGTCAAGTCCAGTCCGAAGTGGGTGAGCTGATGACGTCGCAAGGTGCGCCGAGCACGCAGAAGGGCCGCGCGACCCGGGACCGGATCGTCGTGGCCGCGGCCGAGCTCATGTACCGCCACGGGGTGGCCGGCACCAGCACGCCGGCGGTCCGCGACGCCGCCGGGGTCAGCTCGTCGCAGATCTACCACTATTTCGCCGACAAGGACGACCTCACCAAGGCGGTCATCACCCACCAGTCCCAGGCAATTCTGGCGCACCAGACGCCCCTGCTGGTCACCCTCGACAGCTTCGACGCCCTCGACTCGTGGCGAGACGTCGTGGTGGAGGCGGCACGTCGGCAGAACGGCGCCGGCGGGTGCCCGCTGGGCAGCCTGTCCAGCGAGTTGTCCGACGACCATCCGTGGGCCCGCGACGCTCTTGCGGCCGGGTTCAGTGCGTGGTCCGGCGCGATTCGCGACGGCCTGGCCACGATGGTCGGCAACGGTGCTCTCCGGCCGGGGACGGACGCCGACGAGCTCGCCCTCGCCCTGCTGGCGGCCGTCCAGGGCGGACTCCTGCTCGCCCAGGCCCAGCACAACACGAGCGCGCTCGAAGCCGCTTTGAACGCCGTGATCGCCCACATCCGCGGCCACGCGGCCGGCCGAGCGTGAAGTAGGTCGCCTCTCGCCGACTGGCGCACCACCCCTCCCCCACCTTGCAGCCACACCGCTCGTACACCGACGTTCGCCCCGTCACGAGCTCCCTGTCGATCACCCCAACGGGCGACCCACGCGACGCGTGGTTGCGACCGGCCGGTTCGCCCGTCCGCATCGGGTGACGCGGCCGAGTCGGGCACGGGCTGCCAGTCGCCGGCTTGGCGCTCGGCCCCGGGTTGCCGTCTGCCTGACGGCGGCCGGACCGAGGATCCTCGCACGCCCGGTCGCCGCGCTCGCGCAGCCGGATTCCGACGGCACTGACTACATCCGACGGGGACAGGTGACTGCTTCGAATCAGGCGCAGTCCGCGAACTCGTCAAACTCGTCCCAGGCATCGAGGAGTCGGTGTCCCAGAGGCGGAACAGCAGTGCCTCGTCCGGCTGCATGTCCGGGGAAGTAGCCAGGACCCCGCCTGCTGCAGTGGATCACCGACAGCGGGCCCTCGGCGATCGTGGCCGACAACCTCGCCGCGGAGCGCTCCCGCCTGAATTCGGCCCCGGGCCCGAATCCGTGGTCGCTTCCTCCGCCGACGTCACCTCGATCATCGGGCCTCCCGCGGCGGCGATCAGTCGACCGTGGTGCCCGGGTCCGGTACCGGCGGTGTGCCGTAGTGGCCCGGTGGCAGTGTGCGGTGCCGGCTCCAGTGCACGGCGTAGCTGATGACCTGGAGCAGCGCGACCGCCGCGACGTAGGCGCCCAGCCACGGCAGGAATCCCGGCGGCACGCTGTGCAGCAGGAAGTCCAGCACCAGCGGGATGACCACCAGCACCGGCGACGCGGCGTACACCGCCTCCGCGCGCAAGGCGCGGGCGACCGCCAGGGACGCGGTGTCTTCGGCGAGCAGCGGACGCCGGAGCAAGCCGACCAGAACCCAGCCGGTGACGACCGCGCTCAGGGCCAGCAGCACGAGCCAGCTCAGCGCGTACGTCCGAGACGGCGTGCCGGAGTAGATCGCGCCGGCGAGCGCGGCCCCGCCGCCGAACACGAGCACGAGGGACGCGAGGTACCAGCCACCCAGGACGCGCCGCCACGGATCCGGCGGGTGCGGGGCGGCAACGTCGTCCCGGAAGCCCCGCTCACGCAGGCGCACGGTGTCCCAGCTCGAGAGCGACAACGCAAAGTAGAGGAAATACACGGGCCCGCCCTGGGTGGTCCCCGAGCCGAACAGCGATATGAATGCCGCCCCGGCGGCGTAGGCGAGCATCAGGTAGACGAAATAGCGCACCGCGCCGCCGAAAGCCGGTCTCGTCCCGATCAGCGCGGCGAGCAACGGCGTCGGCCGTCCGACCGGGTGCCCGCGCTTGGCCAGCCAGTGTCGGGCTGCGTTTTGCTCCGCGGCGGTCACCAAGATCATCGGGCCACCGCCAAGGTGCCGTAGTCGCCCGCCGGGAGCTTCCGGCGCCGGTACTGCGTGTAGAAGCCGATCGCCTGGGTCACCACCGCGAGGGCGAAGTAGCCGACCAGCCACGGCGTGAACTCGCGCGGCTGCCCACCCTGCACCAAGGGGTCGAAGATCGCCGGGTACGCGAACAGCGCCGGGTAAGCGAGGTACTGGTCGTCGCCGCGCAGCAGGCTGTCGACCGCGAGCGAGGCTTCGTCTTCGGCGATGACCGGCCGCCGGAGCACACCGGTGAGGATCACCGTCACCACGACCGCCCCGAGCGCCAGGAGGCCGAGCCAGCTCAGCGCCCAGGCCGGCTTCGACGTCGTCACGGACATCACGACAGCGAGCACGGCGCCACCACCGAAGGTGATCACCACCGAAGCCAGGTTCCACCCGTTCAGCGACGCTCGCCAGTCCGGCCGGGGCCGGTCGATCCCCCGGCCGGCCAGGTGGAGGGTGGCCCGCCGATCACCCAGCCGCACCGCAAGCCAGAAGGCCACCACCAGGGTGGCGTACAGCGCGAAGAACGACCGGCCCTCGGGCATGTCGGAATAGCGGAGGCCGGTGGCGTGCGGCAGGAATCCCAGAGCGAAGCTGCCGGCCACCGCCACGACCACCAGCACAACCACCCACGCCCAGGACCCCGGCGGCCGCGCACCGCCGCGGGCGCCCAGCCGCAGCGCCAGCAGCGTCGTCGGCTCTGCCACCTCCACGCCGCGCTTGGCCAGCCACTTCCTGGCCACTCTGACCTCGGCCTCCGTCGATCCCGCGTAGTCCATACCCGCTCCCCCTCGCCTCGGGGAGTACACGCACGAACCGGCCGGAAGGTTGACCCGAAAACGGCCCGCTTACGGAGGGAAGCAGGCCGTTCGCGTCAGGGCTACGCAGGTGCTGCGATCCGTGGGTCACGGCCGAGTAGGCGTCGACTGCGCCGTGCCTCCGGACGCCGCAACCGACCAGACCGACAAGGCCACCCAGCGCGAAGGCTGCTGCGCCTGATCACGCTCGGCAGGCGGGCGTTCAGGCCGCCTGCCGAGAGGCCAAGTTCAGTGTCGCGCGGCCACGGGAGTGACCAGAATGCCTGGCGGATGACCAACTAGCTTGTCGCTCGACACCCCGGTCAGGTCCGGATCCTCCGCCACGCGCACTCCCCAGATCATTCGTTCGGCCTAATGAACCCGCCATGCATTCAACCACGCGGAGTACGTTCTACCACGCATCTCCGTACGCCATGTCGGGTCTTTCACCTGGGGTTACCGGGGTCACGTGCCGGGGTGATGCACATATTCAATGGTGCACTATTCCCACAAGATACTCACCAGATCGCACACGTGTTCTATGCACGGTCGCAGGTGCGCACGCATCACGATGAGATGGTGTGCGAGAGTGCAGACCTCATCGTCGATCCGACGCAGAGCCGGACTTACCTGCCGGACGCGCGGCTGCGGAAGCTAGCGAAGCTAGCGCGAAGACGGTGACCGCGGCGGTACCCTGAGCCAGGAATCGGGGGAGGTGGACGTGGCCGAGGGGACCGTCGGACGGCTGTACTTCGGGCGCGACGACGCCGAGCACGACTTCGCCGACGGCCTGTTGCGCGAGGGGTTCCTTGTCACTAGGGCCTTCGAGGAGGTGTCGGCCGGCCACAAGAACCTCGTCATCGGCCGCAAAGGTACCGGCAAGAGCGCAATCTGCATGCGGCTGCGGACCCGCGACGGCAGCTGCCTCATCACCCCCGACGACGCCGCCGGCGAAGAGCTGCGGCGGTTCGAGCTTCAAGGGCTCACCGGCGCAACAGCGAAGTCCCTGATCTGGCGATACGTCTTCGCTATACAAGCGGCGCGACACCTCGTGGGCCATGCGCGCAAGGTGCACCGCCGGTCCCCGAAGCCGGTCCGGGCGCTGCACCGGTTCCTAAAGAAGAATGGCGAACTCGCCGACATGAGCTTCTACGACCGCATCCTGCGCGGCGGCCGGGGCTTGCAGGCGACGCTGTCGCTGGAGGCGTTCGGCGTTAAGGCGAGCCTCGACCACAAGAACGGTGCGTCGGAGGGCGCACGCGCGTCGAAGCAGCTTGAGGTGCTTGAAGCGGGGGTCGCGCGCGGTTTCGAGGCGCTGGGCTGCACGGACGGCGGCCCGCTGCTGGTGCTGGTCGACCAGCTGGAACAGGTCTGGTCGAGCGACCGCGAGAGCGATGACCTGGTTATCGGGCTGCTGTTGGCGAGCAAGCGCGTCAACCAGGCGTACGGCGGCACGATGCGGTGCGTCCTGTTTGTCCGTTCGGACATCTACGACGCGCTGCGGTTCGACGACGCCGACAAGTTCCACAGCGACGAGCTGCGCCTCGACTGGACGCCGGAGAAGCTCGGCGAGGTCGCGCTGTTGCGCGCCCGTGCATCCCTCGGCCGGCCGGTGTCGCGCGACGAGCTGTGGGGCGAAGTTTTCCCTCCGCTGGTGGATGGCCAACTGGTCGACACCTACCTCTTCTCCCGCACGCTCCCGCGTCCCCGCGACGCGATCCAGTTTCTCAACCTTTGCCGCGACGCCGCCCACAGCCGAGGCGCAGAACAGATCGCTGAGGCGGACGTGGTGGGCGCGACGCTGCAGTTCTCCCAATGGAAGCTGCTGGACCTGGCCAAGGAGTACTTGGTCACGGTCCCCTTCCTGGATCGGCTGTTCGTACTTTTCCAGAACACCGGCTATGTGGTGATGCGCAGCGCGGTGGCGAACAGACTGGAACCGTTCGTCGAGGCCCTGCACGACCGTTTCCCGAACTACAAGCACGTCCTGACCACCGACGGCGTGGCCGAGATCCTGTACCGCGTGGGGTTTCTCGGCGTGCTACGAAAAACCGGTGTTTCGTACGCCGGCTCCGGGCAACTCCCCCTGCAGCCGCAGGAGAACGAGTTCCACATCCATCCCTGCTTCCGTCCGGCGCTCGGCGCCGAAGAACCGATGACCCCGATGCCGTTCGGGACAGCGGCCAGGCTGCGCCAATTGCGCCTGATGCTCGGCTCCGACAACACCGACGTAGCCTCACAGATTGTCAGCGGCGACGTGACGATCTTCTCTTCTAAGGACACCCGACTCCTCGAACTGCTGGTCAACGCTTGCCAACGGCTGCTGCGCCGTCTCACCCGCATGCCGCTGCCCGGCGGCGCTCAAGAGCAGCTCTCGGACCAGCTGTCCGACCTGGTCGCTCAGACGGTCACGTTGCGCGGCTCGAGCACGGAAGACGGCGTTGCGCACGTGTCCAAGGCCGCGACCTACCTCGACGGGCTGGCCCGGCAGCTCGCGGCGTCTGGTCTCGGCAGTCCCCGAGAAGACGGGATCGTTCGAGACCTCCGCACTGCGGCCAACACCCTGCATAAAGCGGTCGGCGGGGACTATCCCCAGAGCTAGTGGCGCGTCGTCGGTAGCCAACCTCCATCCGAATGATTGGCTACGAGCCGGCGCTTCACGAGCTGGAATCCGGCTGGGTCGCTCACCGCCAACGACGGAGTAATAGTGGTCGACTGCCCTACGCCGTCACCGGCGCTCCGGGGTGGACGCCCTGCTATTCCTGCCGTCGGTCGCCGCGACCAGCCCGATCGACCCCGAGGACGCCTGGACGTCGTTCCGACCCACGCACAACGCAGATCCGGGCGAGGTGAACGCGGTACTCGCCGCGGTCGCCGGCGACTTCCATTGGGCCGACCGAGTGGTCGACCGGCAACACGGGAACGCAGGTGGCGTGACCAGCGATTATTAGCCGTAGCGCGCCGTAGACTCGCGCGCTCTCGCGTTGGAGGCGCGATGGGTCGGATCGCATGCGTGCACGGCATCGGAAAGCAGGTTGCTGGGGAGCAGTCGCTGCTACGTGACTGGACCCACGCTCTGCTGGACGGGCTCACCCGCGCCAGCCATGGCGGCGCGATCACTGCGGACGACGTGGTGATGGGTTTCTACGGGCACCTGTTCCGCCCGCCTGGGGAACGACTGGCCGTCGGCGACCCGATGTTCACCGCAGATGACGTCGAACCCGGTCTCGAGCCGCTTCGGCTGGCTGACCTGGTGCCCAGATCAACCGGGACCGATGATCTGGAAAAGCAAATAGTCACCTGGCGCCGGTCGCGTACTCCGCAGGTCCTGTGCCGAGCGCAGCCCCCTCGGCCAGCACCGCTTCTGCTGCAGACATGGCTATGACGGCCGTCCCAGCCTTGCTACGCAGACAGCATTGCCTTGAATCGCGGGGTGACGTCCGTTCCGAGGTATTTACCTGCGGTGATCCGGATTCGGTGCCCGTTGACGTGCGCGGAGAACGAACCGGCGGTCTCGATGTCGGCGGCCGGCACCTCGCGGGCCCAGAGCACGTCGTAGGTAGTGTGGTCGAAGGCGATCAAGACGGCGACGTCGAAGTCGAACGAGCGGAAGGCCGAGAAGATCGCGCCCGCGCCGGTGTTCGGGCCGACGATCCTCGCCTTCACCTGAACTCGCCTCCCGTCTCTACTTTCGAGGTCGTAGGACTTGACCGAATTGGGTGCCAGCTCTCCTTCGTAGACGCGGGCAGCCATCCGCGCCTCCGGTGCCGCCGTCGAGACGATCGTCGTCGTGGACGCGGCGCCCGGCCACGCCCCCGCCGGCACGCTCGCGCTCGGCGAACTGATGACCCTCGACGCGCCGGGATTCGACTTCGACACCGCCTGGCGGGCCGTGCGGCCGGACGACGTCGCCACCCTCATCTACACCTCGGGCACCACCGGCGATCCCAAGGGCGTCGAGACCACCCACGCCTCGCTGCTGTTCGAAGCCCAGGCCGTCGCGGGCGTCCTGCCCGTCGAGTTCGGCGACCGGATCACCTCGTTCATGCCGTCGGCGCACATCGCCGACCGCATGACCGCGTTGTACTTTCAGCTCGTCTTCGGCACCCAGGTCACCGTCGTCGACGACCCCGGCGCCGTCGCGGCCGCGCTGCCCGACTGCCGGCCGACCATCTGGGGCGCGGTCCCGCGGGTGTGGGAGAAGCTGAAGGTCGCCGTCGAACTGGCCGTCGAGCGCGAGCCGGACAAGACCTGCCGGGCCGCGCTGCGCTGGGGACTGGAGGTCGGCGCCCGCCGTGTCGCCCTGCAACGCGCCGGGCCAGCACGCCCGCGCGGAGGCCGCGATCCTCGCGCCCCTGCGCGAAAAACTGGGCTTCGGCGACCTCAAGTGGGCCGTGTCGGGGGCGGCGCCGATCCCGCCCGAAACGCTCGAGTTCTTCGCCGGCCTCGGCCTGCGGGTGTCCGAGATCTGGGGCATGTCCGAGCTGACCTGCATCGCCAGCGTCGCCCCGGCCACGCCGGCCCAGCTCGGCACCGTCGGGAAGATCCTGCCGGGCATGGAAATGCGCGTCGCCGCCGACGGCGAGCTCCGGATGCGGGGACCGCTGGTGATGAAGGGCTACCGCGGCGAGCCGGGGAAGACCGCCGAAGTCCTCGACGCGGACGGCTGGTTGTCCACCGGCGACATCGTCACCGTCGACGCCGAAGGCTACCTGACGGTGGTGGACCGCAAGAAAGAGCTCATCATCAACGCCTCCGGCAAGAACATGTCCCCCGCCAACATCGAGAACGCCGTCAAAGCCCGGTGCTCGCTCATCGCCGGGGTCGTCGCCATCGGCGACCGGCGTCCCTACACCACGGCTCTCGTCGTCCTCGATCCCGAAGCACTCACCGGCCGGGGCATCGCGACGACACCGGCGGACCTCCCACGTCACCCGGACGTCGTGGCCGACGTGGCCGCCGCCATCGCCACCGCGAACACCGGGCTTTCCCGCGTCGAGCAGATCAAGCGGTTCCGCGTCCTCCCGCACTTCTGGGAACCCGGCGGCGACGAGCTCACCCCGACCATGAAGCTGCGCCGCAAACCCATCGCCGCCAAGTACGCCCCCGAGATCGACGACCTCTACGCCGACCCGATCATCGACGACGTGCGAGAGCCCGCCGTCCCATGACCGCACCCTCTTGGCAGTCCCGGCTGCTCGCCCAGGTGCTCACCCTCACGGCCCGTCCGCTCGGCGCACACGTCCCGCTCACCGCCACGACGTTGCCGTGGATCCGGCGTGCCATCGACCGCGCCGCCGCCGGCACCGGACGGCTGCCCCGCGGCACCACCTGGGAACCCGTCGTCCTGCCCGGCTGCCGCGCCGAACTCGTCCGCGCACCGGCGGCCGCGGCGGCGGCTCCGGTCGTGCTCTACCTCCACGGCGGCGGGTTCATCGCCGGGTCGGCTCGCGCCTGGCGGCCGTTCGTAGCGGCACTGTCCGCCCACATCGGACTGCCCGTGCTCTCCGTCGACTACCGCCTCGTGCCCGAGCACACGATCGGCGACGCGATCGAGGACGCGCTCGACGCCTACCGATGGCTCGTCGACCGAGACTTTCCGGGACCCGGAATCGTGCTGGCTGGCGATTCCGCCGGGGGTGGGCTGACGTTCGCGGTGGCCACCCGGCTGCGCGCGGAAGGACGGCCCGGCCCTGGCGGGATCGCGGTCATCTCGCCGTGGGCCGACCTCGACCCCGGCTCCCGCGCGCCCGTGCCCGACCCGTTCCTGACCGCGAACTGCATCGCCCGGGTCACCCGCCTGTGCACGGCCGACGGCCTGATGCTCCCACCGCCCGCGGACACCGACCTGCGCGGCCTGCCGCCGACCCTGATCATCACCGGAGAACACGACTTCCTCCGCCACGACAGCGAACTACTGGCCCGCCTGCTCGGCGACGCCGGCGTACGGGTCGAACTGGCCTCCTGGCCGGGACAGTCACACGCCTTCCCCTTGGCCCGCGGGCTGCCGGAAGCGAGTGCGGCGTTGCGGCGCCTCGCCCACTTCGTCAAGGCACTTCCGCCACCTCAAGCAGTGCAGTGAGGAGCATCCGCCGGTATCGGCTCGGTACCAGAAGACCTACGGAAGCCATCGATAGCACTCGCCGAGGCCGGGTAGCCCGCACAAAAGTCACCTCCACCGGCGATAGGAAGCACGGCGGACCCGCCATCAAGCGCCCGGGGGTCGTACTCACCCATAAGCCATTGATCGACGCGAGACCGACACAGTGCACACCGGGGGTGCTACTGCGCCGCGAAGCCGAGCCCATGCAGCCTCGCCGACGGCCACTACAGCCAGCAGACAGCGTCACCGGGACGGCAGCGGCAGCTGGGCAAGCCACCGATGGAAGGGGCTGGCCGGGTCGGCGCCGCGCGCGCTGGCCCGGCCGGCCAGAACCGGGATCCGGTGGCGGCGCGGGGTCCTGTCCCGCGGCTACATGGCGTGAACACCCGCGCGTGCAGGGCCGCCGCCCGCATTGGTTCACTCTGCTGTTGCGCTACGGCGCGAGGAGCAGGCCCGGAAGATCCAGGTGGTGATGCCGGCTGCGCGGGTGAGCGCGGCGGTGTGGCTCGCTCCGCGGGAATCGTCGAGGATGAGGCCAGGCAGATGTCCGCTCCGGCTTCGACCATGGTCTGGTTGCGGACGAACCCGGCGCCGCGGCCGCGGCTGCACCCCTGGGCGGGATGTTGTTCGACGCGGCCGCCCCACGAAGTCCAGCTTCGCAGAGCGCGTCGGCCCGCGGGGGCAGGCGCCGAAGATCAGGAATGTGTCGTGGTGCCAGACGTGCGCGAGGGCACGCCGGATAAGGGCGATGTCGTGCCATGCACGGGAACCGGTGATCAGAACGCGGTGCGCCATCTTGTGCCTCCAAGCGTGGTCGTCCGCGCGGGGTGCGCGGGTGTAGCTGGGGATCGCCGGGGCGTCCGGGCTGTGGTGTGGCCGGATGCCCCCACCGCTGTGGCAGGGTTCGAGGCGGGCCCGCCGTGCGACACTGACCGTGCACCGCTCCGGCACGGTCGTGAGCTGACCGTCCGTCGCTGTCACGCAGGGCGTCGAGACGATCCGTTCGCCACGCACCTCCGGTAAGGCTCATGGACGTTCGGCCGGCTCGCCGACGCCGGGTTCACCTACTGGCTCCTCTGGGTCATTCCGTCCGTAGCGCTGTCGCGGTCCGGGTGCGGGCTGCCCCGCCCGCGGGCAGCAACGCGCCCAGGAGCGCGATCACCAGCCCGCCCAGCGCGAGCAGGACCAGCTCTCCGGGCCGGTACACGGCGAACGCCGACGGCGGCAGCGTGACGCCGGTGGCGCGGCCCATCGCCGGCACGATCGCCGCATGCAGCACCGTGCCCGCGGGTACTCCGGCGAGGCCACCGGCGAGACCGGCGACTCCGACCGACGCCAGCACCATCGTCAAGGTCTGGCGCGGTGTCATCCCGAGGGCCTTGCAGATCCCGAGGTCGCGGACGCCTTCGCGGGTGTCGAGCACCACTCCGTTGAACACGCCCAGACCCGCCACCACGACCAGCATCAGCGTAAGCACTGCGGTCAGCGCGTTCAGCGCGGCGATCTGGCCACTGCCTCCCGCCGGCGGCGCCGCGTCGGCGGCGACGTCCAGTCCGGCCAGCGCCGGGTTCAGGGCGCCCGTGTAGGCAGCCAGGTCCGTGCCGGGCCGCAGCGAAACGTAAAAGGTGTCCGGCCGCAGCTCCGGCAGCGTCGTGTAGACCGTCATGCCGCCGTGCCGGGTGTCGAAGACTTCGCCGACGAGCCGGACCGTGACCGTTTCGCCCCGGACGTACAGCGTGACGCGATCGCCGAGGTGGGTCCCGGTCGCGGTGAGGAACGCAGTCGGCACCACGGCTTCGCCGGGTGCGGCGAGCCAGTGTCCGGCGGTCAGCTGGTAGCCACCCCACGACGCGTCGCCGGTGAACGACGTGACCCGAACCGAACCGGTCACGCCGGCGACCGTCGCGTCCGCATGAGCCACCCCGTAGGACGCGCGGGTGCCCGGCTGGGCGGCGATCGCCGCGGCCACGGCCACCGGATCGGTGATCGGCCGGTCCTCGGCCGGCCGGGCGCCCGGCTCCGGGCGGGACGTGCCGACGCTCACGTCGGCGATGTCGTGGTCCCGCGCGGTCTGGACGGCCAGCAGCGACGAGGACAGGCCGACGGCGAACGTGACGGCGGTGGCGCCGAAGCCGACCGCCACGAACATCGCCAGCGTCCGGAGGGGCCGCGAGAACGGTCGTGCGAGACCCAGGCCGACCGGACGCGGCAGCGCCGAGCGCGAGGCCAGCCGCGTCGCCCACCGGCCCCGGACGGCCGGCGGGGTGTGCCCGAGGGCGAGCGCGTCGACGGTCGGCAGCCGGCCCGCGCGCCAGGCACTCGCCCACGCCGTCAGCGTGACCACGGCGACCGCGCCCGCGATCACCGCGGCGTCGATCCACAGCGGGACGGCCAGCGACGACACGGCGTACGCCTCCTGCGTCTCGGCCAGCACCGGGACGGCCAGCGCGTTGCCCGCCGCGACACCCAGCACGACGCCCACGGCCGCCGGGATCAGCGCCTGGCCGATGTAGGCCCGCACGACCTGTCCCGGGGTGAACCCGAGGGCCTTGAGGACGCCGATCCGGCGCCGGCCCGCGCCGACCGCACCGGCCACGATGTTGCCGACGATCAGCACCGCCGTGACCAGGCCGAGCACGCCGAAGGCAATCAGGAACGGCACGAACAACGCCGTCGCGCGCACGGCCACCTGCCGGACCGTGAGCCACGACTGCACTCCGCTCACGGCGTCCGGTGCCACCTTCGCCGCCACCGCCGCGCGGTCCACGTCGACCTGCTCGGCCGTGGCCGCGGCGGAAAACCGGTAGAGCATCCGGAAGTTCACGGCCGGCAGCACGCCCGGCAGCACCCAGGCGTCGGCGGTGTGGCTGATCGAGCGCGCGAGCCCGACGACCGTCAGAGCCGGCGCTCCCGGCAGCTCCGGGAACCGCAGGGTGGCGCCGGGAACTCCTGGCTCGCCGTCGGCCGACAGCACGATCTCGCCGGGTCCGGTGGCCCACCGGCCCTGGGTGAGTGCGACGGCGTCGACCGCGCCGCCGGGCTCGGCCCGGCCGGCGACGGTCAGCGGCGGCAGAGCCGTGCCGTCGAGTTCCGGCGTGAGCGACGCGACGGCGAAGGGACCCGCCACCGCGGTGACGCCGGGCGCCGTCGCGACCTGCGTGGCCGTCGCCTTCGTCCCGTCGAACTGAACGGTCAGGTGCGCGCCGCGCTGCGCGTCAAACGCGTCGTCGAAGGGCGCCTGCGACGCGACCAGCAGTGCGCCGCCGAGCACGGCCGAGGTCACTGCCATCGTCGTGGCCAGCCCGATCACGGCGGACTGCACCCGGCGGCGCCCGGCCCCCGAGCGCACGACGCGGCCCAGCGCGCTCATCGGACGACGTCCGCGGTGACCCGGCCGTCGACCAGGTTGACCGTGCGGTCCGTGCAGGACCGGGCCAGGGCCAGGTCGTGGGTCACCACGACGATCGTCTGGCCGTCGGCGTTGAGCTCGCGCAGCAGGTCGGCGACGTCCTCGCCGGACGCGGTGTCCAGCGCCCCGGTCGGCTCGTCGGCCAGCAGCAGCGGCGGCCGGTTCACCAGGGCCCGGGCCACGGCGACGCGCTGGCGTTCGCCGCCGGAGAGCCGGCCGGGGTAGGCGCGGGCGTGCCGCGCGATGCCGAGGACCTCGAGCAGCTCCGCCGCCCGGGCGCGGGCCGCGGGGTGGGCCATCCCGGCCAGCTGCGCGGGCAGCACGACGTTGTCGGCGACGGTCAGGTCGTCCAGCAGGTTGAAGAACTGGAAGACCATGCCGATCTTCGCCCGCCGGTAGCGCGCGGAAGCGGCTTCGCCGAGCCGGTCGACGCGCACGCCGTCGACGGTCACGGTGCCCGCGTCCGGCCGGTCCAGCCCGGCGATCAGGTTGAGCAGCGTGGATTTCCCGCTGCCGGACGGCCCGAGGATCGCCACCGCTTCGCCCGCTCCCACGGACAGCGACGTGTCGTCAAGCGCGGGCGGGCCGTCGTCGTACCGGCGGCTCACCGCGGTCACCTCGATCAGCGGTGTCGTCATGGGTTCTCCTCGTTCAGCGGACCGGACGAGGGAAAGCTAGGAGCACGCCGGGCCTGGGCGCGTCGGCCCGCGGGCGCATTTCCCGCCGGCGTCATCCTTCCGGTGTAGTCGCGAGGTTGACGCGGTCGTGGCCCGGTTCGGTGAGAATGGGCCGATGACCGCCGACCGCCTGTTCCCGTGGGCCGGGCCGCTCGCCCGGCCGAGCGGCCCGTTGCCGCGCCCGTCCCGGCCCGGGTGGGCGTTCGACATCGCGCTGGCGTTCGTCGTGACCACGATCGGGCTGAACTACCTCAGCGTGCTCGACCGCCGGATCCCGCTCGACGCGCACACGGCGCGGATGCTCGGCCTGCTCGCGCTGTCGCTCGTGTCGGGCGTCGCGCTGGTCTTCCGCCGCCGGTACCCGCTGGCCGTCTTCTGGGTCGAGCTCGCGGCGCTCGCGCTGACGCCCGACCTGGCGTCGCGGCTGACGTTCTACCCGTTCGTGATTGCCGCCTACAGCGCGGCGGCGTTCAGCCCTTACCGGGCCCCGACGCTGGTAAGCCTGCTGCTGGGGGTGTTCGAGACCGGGGAGCTGCGCTACGAGGTCTGGCCGATCGTGCCGACCCAGTACGTCACCCTGCTCATCGTGCTCCCGATGCTCGTCGCGACCCTCGGGCTGCGCGCGTGGCGCGTCCGGGCCGACGCCGAGCGCGAGCGTGTGTCCGAAGTGGAGCGTCGGCAGGCGGAACGGCTGCGCGGCGCCGTCGAAGACGAACGCGCCCGCATCGCCCGCGAATTGCACGACGTCGTCACGCACAACGTGAGCGTCATGGTCATCCAGGCCGGGGCCGCGCGGAAGATCATGGACCTCGACCCGGACCAGGCGCGGGAGGCGCTGCTCTCGGTCGAGGACAGCGGCCGGCTGGCGATGACCGAGCTGAGGCAGGCGATGGGCCTGCTGACGACCGACTCCGACGGGCCGGACCTCACCCCGCAGCCGGGTCTGGACGGCCTCCCGGCGCTGGTCGGCCGGGTGCGCGCCGCGGGCGCCGACGTCGAGCTGACGGTAACCGGGCCGCAGCGGCCGGTGCCGTCGGGGATCGGGCTCGCCGCCTACCGCGTCGTCCAGGAAGCCCTCACCAACGCGGTGAAGCACGCGGCGGGCGCCGCCGCGCACGTAGTCGTCGAGTACGGGCCCGACCGGCTCCGCGTCGAGGTCACCGATACCGGAGGAGCCGCCGCCCCCGCCGCCGCGACCGGCAACGGCCGCGGCTTGCCGGGCCTGCGCGAGCGTCTCGCGCTCTACGGCGGCACGCTGCAGACGGGCCGGCGCCCGACCGGCGGCTTCCGCGTCGAGGCCCTGATCCCCTGGGAGGCGGCGTGACCGACCCGCCGCGCGTGCTGATCGCCGACGACCAAGCCCTGGTCCGGACCGGGTTCCGGATGATCCTCGCCGCCGACGGCATCAACGTCGTCGGCGAGGCGACCAACGGCGCTGAAGCCGTCGCCGAGGTCCGCCGCACCCGCCCCGACGTCGTCCTGATGGACATCCGGATGCCTGAGCTGGACGGCCTCGCCGCGACCCGCCGCATCCTCACCGGCACCCCCGGCGAGCCGCGCGTGCTCATCCTGACGACGTTCGACCTCGACCGGTACGTCTACGCGGCGCTTGCGGCCGGGGCGAGCGGGTTCCTGCTCAAGGACGTCACGCCGGAGCACCTGGTCGCGGCGGTCCGCACGGTCCGTGCCGGCGACGCGCTGCTGGCCCCGGTGATCACCCGCCGCCTCGTCGAGCGGTTCGCGCTCCGCGACACCGGCGCCGAGCGGCTGCGCCGGGACCTGTCGGCGCTTACCCCGCGCGAACTGGAGGTACTGCGGCTGCTCGCCGGCGGCCTGAGCAACGCCGAGCTCGCGGGCCGGCTCCACCTCGCCGAGGCGACGGTGAAGACACACGTCGCCCGGATCCTGGCGAAGCTGGACCTGCGGGATCGTGTCCAAGCCGTCGTGCTGGCCTACGAGACGGGGCTGGTGAAGCCGGGGGTGAACTAGCCACGGTGCTCGTCGCATCGTGAAGTCCTCCGAGCCCCGTCTCGACGACAGCGCGGTCGCCGCTTCGAACATGCTGACCGTTCCATGCCGGACGGCGCTGACTTCGCGTTCCCGGTCTCGGACGACGTACAGCGCGGCGCCGAGCAATTCAGGCGAGGCCGGCGCTCCGTCAAGCTGGAACCGTTCGAGAATCGAATGGGCGTGCGGAGAAAGTACGAACCGACGTGGAAACCCTGCGCACGCAGGATTGCCACGGCGTACGCGGTGACCGATCCTTTGCCCGCTGTCCCGGCGACGTGCGTGATTCGCAGCTCGTTCTGCAGTTCGCCGAGCGCTGACCTGCCCAACGCGAACTACGGCTCGTCGAACTTCGACTCCATCGTGGACGCGGACGGCAACAACATCGGCTTGTCCCTGTTCGCCGGGTACAGCGCGAACGAGCGCCAGGCGCTGTCGCTAGCCACGGTCAACCCCGACGTTCCGCTGTCGCACGGTGTCGTCATGTCAGCCGACGATCAGCAACACCGGACAGCACACCCTCCAGCGCGGCAGCCGCGCCCCGTACTGGCCCCGAACAGCCCCACAGGCAGCCCGGCCACCGCGGGATGGTGGCCCAGGTCGTCCAGCGCACGCAGCGACCTGTCCCGCAGCAGTCCGATGTCGAACCGCCGCCGGCCGCCCGCCGACTCGGCACGGTCCTCCTCTTCGCTCAGCATATCGAACAGCAGCCTCGCGAAGCGGTGGTCCGGGCGACCGCCTGGTTGCAGGGCTGTGCCGCGAATTACCTGAACCGTGAGCAAAACCACCACTCCGGCAGCGTCGACCGGTACGGCGAAGGCTCCCTCGACCACCGACGTCCCGATGCCTACAGTGAACGACTCCGTTATGGCTTCCTCCTCCGACCACGTCGAATCGAATCCGGATATCCGCACCGGCAAGAAGCCAAACCAGCACGTTCGCGCGGAGTTCCGCCAGCGGATGCACTCAGGATGCGTGATCATCCTTGCGAGGGCGACCAGGCTCCGGACGTGAGCGGGCTTCCGGCCCGTTGTGGGTCCAGATCAGGTGTTGACGCAGCGACGTGAGTCTGCCGGTTTCCGGCCTATCGCGGTTCGCTCTGCGGGAGGTGAAATACGCGCCACCCAGGATCGCCACACAGCCGGTGATCTGCAGCGGCGAAGGGCGTTCGCCGAGTACCGAGGCCCCCAGCGCCAGCGCGCCGATCGGCGTCAGCATGAGGAGGGCCGCACCCACCTCACTGGGCAGGCGCGGTGTCGCGAGCGCGACAAGCAGCCACCCGGCAACCTGCCCGCCGAAAGCGACCAATACCAGCCAACCGAATCGTGCCCAGCCCGGCGCCAGAGTCATGCCGTTCCAAAGGAATCCCGCCCCCAGCGACACCAGCGCCGCACTGAGCACCACGTACTGATAGGTCTGAACAATCCTGCCTTCGCTTCCGCCGCGCCGCAGCAGGAAGAGAAATCCCGAGTAGCATGCGGCTGCCAGAAGGGCGTGGACGGTGCCGGCCAGCGGCCGGCTGCCGCCAGCTCCCTCTCCGAGGACGCCGCCTGTGAGCACGATCCCGATGATCATGACGGGCAGGACCGCCAGGAACCGCCGGCTGATCGGCTCGCGGTCCACCGCCAGGGCGAGCAGCGGCACGATCACCACCTGGGCGTTGACCAGCACGGTCGACAGGCCCGCACCGACCTCGCCGATCGCTTGCGTCCACCACAGCGCGTCGCCGGCGAAGAGCAGCCCGGCCGCCAGTGCGTACAGCCGTTGCCGGTTCGTCGGCGCGCCTTCGCGACGCCACTCGTAAATCACCAGCGGCAGCAGCATCACTGCGGCGAGCGCGCACCGGTAGAGGGTCGCCGTCCCCGGCGAGGCACCCGAGATTCCGATCAACACCGCCGAGGTGGAGACGCCGAGCGCCCCTGCTGCCATCGACCACGGCGACGAGAGCATCGACGGCCATGACGTCGACGATTCCGCACGGCCCATGAATCCTCCCAACCGGCGCGGATCGCCGCGACCGAGCAGGCAGCGTGGTAGATCATCGCGTGGCTGACTCCAGCGGAGATCCTGCTACCGGTACTGTAGTTCCACTCACCCTCGGAATAGCCGAAGTCGGTCTGGGCCCACAGCCAAAGCCCGCTCCCCGTTCCCCCGTGGTAGCTGACACTGCTGTCCTCGTAGAACTCTTTGGTGCAGTAGCCCCAATGGCCGACACCCAGGTGGTTGTCGCACTCACCGGTGCGATAGCGCTTCCAGGCACTTCCGGTCCACAGGTCGTTACCCCAGGCCGCAGTCGCGGCCGACCCGCCCGTGTCCTTCACCCACAGGACGTCGCCATAGGGCTGGAAACACGCCTCCACCCCGGTGTAGTCGACGCAGCCGATGAAGTACGTGTCGAAATCGGGCGTCCCCGCCTGGGCCACGTCGACCTCGAAATCGTCGAGCGCGGTCCGGGCGGCACCGCCCGCGGGCGGTGCGCCGAGCACAAGCCCCGCCACGGCCAGCAGCAGCGCTGCAGCGAAAGCCGATCGTCTTTCCGGCAAAACGTTCGTTTCACCCTGAAACTCCTTCCGGTAAGCCGGTCCCCGTGCGGCTCCCACCGCCGGGGCGAAACAATGGTGGCGAAATCACCACGAGCATGCCGTTTTCGGCGAGAATGACGGGCAGGCGGCCACCGGCCGCCTGCCCGTCGCCCCGGGCGACCGGCCGTTCCGGACGAACCACCGGTGTGCCCGCATGGATTCCCCCGACCACCGCGCCCTCCTCCCCCGGTTCGCCCAGGACGACCGGACCGCCAAGGAGGACGGGAAAGACACTTCCGCATCTGCCTTTCCAAACACCTTGCCAAGCCCCCAGCCGACGGCAAGCCAGGTGCCTGAACTGCGCTTTCTGCTGCTGGGGCCGGTCGAGGCCCACCTGGGCGACCGTCAGCTCGAGCTGGGACGCCGTCGCGAACGCGCGCTGCTGGCGGTGCTGCTGCTGGAAGCCGGACACGTCGTCCCCACCGAGCGGCTGGCCGACCTGCTGTGGGACAACGCCCCTCCGGCGTCGGCCCGTGCCGCCTTGCACACCCACGTGTCCAGGCTGCGCACCGCCCTCGATCCGGACCGGGACGGCCGCCACGGCTTCCGCCTGCACGCCCACCGCCGCGGCTACCTCGCCGAAGCCGACCCGGACGCGATCGACGCACACCGGTTCACGGGGCTCGTGCGCGCCGCCCGTGCCCTCGGCGAGCCGGGTGCGCGGGCCACCGCGCTGCGGACGGCCCTGGCTCTGTGGCGTGGACCGGCCCTGCAGGATTCCGCTTCTTCCTTGCTCCGGCAACGGCTGGCTGCCGAGCTGACCGAGACGCGGTTCGACGCGACCGAACTCGCCCTGGCCGCGGAACTGCAGTGCGGACGGCACAGTGAGCTCATCGGCGAACTGACCGCGCTGACCGCCGAGCACCCCACCAGGGAGAAGCTGTGGGCCCAGCTGGCGCTCGCTCTCCACCGCTGCGGCCGGCAGGACGATGCACTGCACACCCTCGACCGAGCCCGGCGGCACCTGGTCGACGATCTGGGCATCGATCCCGGACCGCAGCTGCGCCGGCTGCACCAGCGGATCCTGCGCGCCGACCCGGCACTGCGCCCCGGCGCGGAACCGTCGCACGTCCCCGCCGCGCACCATCAGCTCCCCGCGGACATCGCGGACTTCACCGGGCGCCGGGAACACTTGCGGCGCCTGCACGAAGTCGCGGACGACGCGACGTCAGCCACCGCGACGACGATCTGCGTCATCGAGGGAATGGGCGGGACCGGCAAGACCCGGCTGGCCGTCCGCTTCGCCCACCAGCTGGTGCGCCGCCGCCTGTTCGACGAGATCCAGCTGTGGGCCGACCTGCGCGGCTTCCACCCCGAGCAGCCGCCCGCCGATCCCGCGGCCGTCCTGGAGAACTTCCTGCGGCTGCTGGGAGTCGCCGCGCACCAGCTCCCGGCCGATCTCGACGCGCGGGCCGCCCTCTACCGCGGCAGGCTGGCCGGGCGCCGGGCCTTGGTGCTGCTCGACGACGCGGCGTCGGAGGAGCAGATCCGCCCTCTGCTGCCCGGAACCGCGGGCTGTCTCGTCGTGGTGACGAGCAGGCGGACGCTGCCCGGCCTCGACGGCGCCGGTTCCGTTCCGGTCGGCGGGTTCAGCACCGTGGAGGCGCTCGACCTGCTCGACCGGTACGCCGGGAGCGACCGGGTGCGGCGGGAAGCGGACGACGCACGCCGGCTCGCCGACCTGTGCGGGAACCTGCCTCTCGCCGTCGCGGTCACGGCGCGGCACCTGCGGTCCCGCCCGGACTGGCGGCTCGGTGAGCTCGTCCGCCGCCTCGGCACCGGCGAGGACCGGCTCAGCGAGCTGTCCCCGCCCGCACGAGCGGCACGCGCCGTCTTCGACCTGTCCTACCGGGGTCTGCCCGCCGGCCATCAGAGGGTCTTCCGCCTGCTGGCGGTCCACCCGGGACGCGACTTCGAGGTCTGCGCGGTCGCCGCGCTCGCCGGGATCACCGAGGCACCCGCGCAGGCCGTCCTGGACGACCTGCTCGACGAGCACCTGCTGGTGCCGAGCAGCACCCGGCACCGCTACGGCATGCACGACCTCATCCGGCAGTACCTCGGCGAGCGGTCCCGCGAACACGATCCCGAACCGGACCGGCAGGCCGCACTCGACGGCCTCGCCCGCCACTACCTCCTCCGGGCACGCCACGCGACCCTGCTGATCCACCCGCCGGAAACCCGGCGGGTCAGCGCACCGGAGGGTCCGCCGCCCTGGCGCACCGCCGTCGAGGCGGTCGAGTGGACGGAGACGGAGTACGAGAACCTCGTCGCCACCGCGCAGGCCGTGGCGCGCGCACCGGACGCTGTTCTGGCGCTGGAGCTGGTCGCCGCCCTCTACCGGCCCCTGGCCAACCGTGGTCACTCGACCGATCGCATCGCCCTCACCAGGATGGCCGTGCGCATCGCCCGGCAAGCCGGCGACCGCCACGCCGAGGCGCAGTCCCTGGAAGACCTCGGCACCCTCTGCGGCCAGATCGGGGCGGCCGTCGAGTCCCAGGCCTGCAGCCGGCAGGCGTTCGAGATCTGGACCGAGCTGGCCGACCCCGTCGGGCAGCAAGGCTGCCTGGCCGACCTCGGCAACACGTGCCGCCAGCAGGGCGACCACGAGAAAGCCCTCGACTTCCTGCGGCAGAGCCTCGCGATCGCCGTCGCATCCGGCAACCGCCGCGGCGAAGCGTCCGTGCTCAACTTCCTCGGCCTGACCTACCAAGGCACGGCCGAGTTCGAGACCGCGATCGAGCACCTCGCCCGCAGCGCAGCGCTGTTCCACGAGATCGGCAACGACCTCGGTGCGGCGATCGCGCTGGCCAACCGGGGCTGGGCGCACCAGCGCGCCGGGCACCCCGGCGAGGCCGTCGGCTACCACCGGCGCGGCCTGGAGATCTTCCAAGCCATCGGAGACCGCTACAACGAAGCCGAACAGCACTGGGGCATCGCGCAGGCCGCGCACGACTCCGGCGACCCGGACACGGCACGCCCGCACTGGCGCACGGCCATCACGATCCTGCGCGAGATCCAGGCCGTCGACGACGAGGAGGCCACCGAGATGCTCGCCCAGGACGTCCCCGCGATGCCCGAGGTCATCCGCCTCAACACCTGAAAACCGCCCACCGGAAGCGGCCGGCCGCCGATGGCAAGGTGTTCGGCAAGGTCGCCGCGGCACAGTGAGCACGCTGAACCCGGGAGCGGCACCGCTCCGGAACCGATCAGGGGGCGTCGCCGTGGGATCCGAGGGGACCGGCCGGCCGGTGACTCCGCTGTCGGCAGAGGTCCTGCGTGAAGCCGCGCGGCGGCCGCACGCGCCCCCGCGGCTGCTGCGTGCCGCCGACGCGGTCCTGGACGGCAGGTTCACCTGGGACGACGTGGCCGGCGGCCGGTGCGAGCATCCGTTCGCCCAGTCACTGTTCACGCCGAGGGCGGAGGAGACCCTCTGGCCCTACCTCCGCGAGGTCGCCGACGAACTCGCGGAGCCACCGGACCGGCGGGCCGAGCCCGAACCGGCCGCCGAGGACGATGACGAAGACTTCAGTCTCCGGACCTACCGGCGGTGACCGCCGAACTTTCGACCAGGAAGGCACTGATGCAGGACAAGCCCGAACGCGGGCCGGGGTTTTTCGCGGACACCGGCGGCATCAAAGGGATCGCGGCGCAGCTCGAGGACGCCGCGTCGGACATGCGCGCCCGGACCGCGGAGATGCGTGACGTCATGTTCGGCGGCACCACGGAGCCCGGCGCCACCACCGGCCCCGCGCTCGTCTTCGGGGGCACGACCGCGGGAGGCGCCACGCTCGGCCGGAAGTTCGACGACCTGATCGCCGAAGTGGCGAGCTACGGCCAGGCGCTGGGGGAAACGATGAGCGCGGCGGCCGGGCAACTGCGCACGACGGGCGACATCTACGCCCGGACCGAGCACGAGATCAGCGGCAACTAGGAGCTTCATGTCCGCCTTTCCCGAATTCCCCGCTGATCCGAAGAACCTCGGCCAGGCTTTCTTCACTGAGTGTCACGCCTCGCTCGCCAAGAAGATCCACGATGAAACGCCCATGCCGCACCAGATCCTGGACAAGGGCGCCGGGCCCCGTGCGGGCTCGCCCGTACCCGAGCCGGAGGTGTGGCAGCAACGGGTCGACGACGCGATGGCGGACCTGTCGTACTGGCAGAGCTACGCACTCGACGGCGACGTGAGCCTCATTTCCGGCCACGGACCGTGGATGACGTTGGTCGACAAGGGAAACGCCTTGTACAGCAGGGCGTGCAGCGACATGAAGAACGCGGTCGCGGCCATGGACGACGTCTGGAGCGGCACCGCGCACCAGGAGGCCAAGCGTTACCTGCAGACCACGTCCGGACTCGTGGAAGGCTATTGCCCCAGCCCGGGCAGCGGCGAGACGGGAATCATCAACGAAGCCGCCATCCAGCTGGAGGGCGCGTACCTGACGGTGGTGGCGTTCAAGAAGGACCTGTACAACCTGGCCAGGCAGGCGTCCGACGCGCTCGACCAGCTCGACAAGGGCGGGACCGGCGAAGCGATCGGCGTCGGTCTGATCGTCGGCGGGCTCGCACTCGAGGGGCTGGGAGCCGTGCTCCAGAACGCGGAATCGCCGGTGACCGCGTTCGGGGGTGGCGTGCTGTCCGCCCTGGGCGACATCGTCATGAGCAACGGAATCGACAAAGTCGAGAAGCACTACGTGGGCGGCCGGGATCCCGGGGAGATCATGCGCACACTGAGGAACGCGACGACCAAGGCACAGGAGGGCTACTCGGTCGCCGCCGACCGCGCGGGCAGCGATCTGAGCAAGATCTGGGAGGAGATCGACAGCAAGATGACCAACGCCGTCCTGCATCCCCTGTCCGCACCGGCCCCGAACGTCTCGATATCCCCCTCCCTCAAGCTGGCGAGACTCTTCCCCGACGGATGACCAGTACCGCGATCGGCGTCCCTGTCACGCATCAGCGGGGGCACCTCGTGCCGTGCGGCTCCTGAAGCCGGACGGCACGCCTGTTCCGCTGCCCTGCGACCGAGCAGTCGCGATGAGCAGCCTCGACCTTGTTCTCCGCCGTGTAGGACCGGCGCTTGCGAGGAGGCATGAGGACACCCCAAGGCCGATGTTGTTCGGGGCGGGTGCCCCGGATGCCCAGGACGTCGGGGTGTGGCTGATGAGGCTCTGCCCGTGTGGTGGCTTGGAAGGAATGGCCGCCCCGTCGTTCTGGACACACCCTGGCCACTGATTCAGATCTGCTGCGATGATGCGCCCCGGGTCTGGTGCAGGTCTCGTTGTCTGTCCGTTAGGTCAACCGCCGGCGCCACCAGCGGTTCGACGTACACGGGGACACCGATCCGCAGCGCCAACGCCAGGACGTTCCCGAAGCCGAAGAGGAAGGTCAGCCCGATGACGATGCCCATCATCGTGGTGACGAACCTGGTCACGCCGTCCGAGGAGCTCATCACGACCTCCCGCGCATCGACGAGAGGTCGTACGTGCCCTCGATGACCAGCGTCCCGGTCAGCCGGGGCCGATCAGGGTGATGATGGTCTGCGTGGTGCCCCCGACGGGACGCGAACCGCACTAGATCGATTTCAAGGCGACCGAGAGCCCGAGCTTGGCTCGTCGCGATCCGAGGGATGGTCGCCATGATCCCGCAGTCTCGATTGGTCAGGCCGCGGTGTCCGAGGCTGCGACAGCCGGTGACCTCGACGATGCACAGCGACGGTCGGTGACACCAGCCGCGTTCGCGGCGTCGGCCGATGGTGCCCATGCGTTCGATAGGCAGTTGCGGACTTGTCAAGGCCACAGCGCACCGGTCCACCTGATGCGGTTCCCCCAAGTGGAGCAGTCTCCTTCCTACCCTTGGTCGTGGCTATGATCTGCGCATGCCATCACCACTTTCGCGATCAGTCACGCGTATCCTCCAGAAAGCAACCGCTTAGTACGCTCGCGGGCACGAGCCCGTTTCTCAACGACGAGGAGGTCCCCGTGACCGATTCCCCTTCCCGTGTCGCCGTGGTCACCGGTGCCGGCCGTGGCATCGGTGCCGCCGTCGCCGCGCGGCTGGCCGATGACGGCTTCGCCGTCGCGCTGCTGGACCTGGACGAGGCCGGTGTCAAGCAGGGCGCCGAGGCGATCGTCGCCCAGGGTGGCAAAGCCGTCGGTGTCGCGCTGGACGTCACCGAAGCCGAGCAGGTCGAGGCAGCCGTCACCCGGGTCGCCGACGAACTCGGCCCGCCCGTCGTGCTGATCAACAACGCCGGCATCACCCGCGACAACCTGATCTTCAAGATGACCGAGCAGGACTGGGACTCCGTGCTCGGCGTGCACCTCAAGGGCTCGTTCCTGATGACCCGCGCGGTGCAGAAGTACATGACGCAGGAGAAGTACGGCCGGATCGTCAACCTGTCGAGCACGTCGGCGCTGGGCAACCGCGGCCAGGTCAACTACTCCGCCGCGAAGGCCGGCATGCAGGGCTTCACCAAGACCCTCGCCATCGAGCTGGGCAAGTTCAACGTCACCGCCAACGCGATCGCGCCGGGCTTCATCGCCACCGACATGACCGCCGCGACGGCCGAGCGCCTCGGCATGGGCTTCGAGGACTTCAAGGCCGCGGCCGCGACGCAGATCCCGGTGCAGCGCGTCGGCACGCCCGACGACATCGCCCACCTGGCCTCCTTCCTGGTCAGCGAGGGCGCCGGGTTCATCTCCGGCCAGGTCATCTACGCCGCCGGCGGACCGAAGGACTGAGGCAGATGCGCGAGTTCGCTTCTTTGGACGAGTTCGCCGCCGCGGTCGGCGAGCACCTCGGGTACAGCGAGTGGCACACGATCACCCAGGAGCGGGTGAACCTGTTCGCCGACGCCACCGACGACCACCAGTGGATCCACGTCGACGAGCCGATGGCGGCCGCGGGGCCGTTCGGCGGCACGATCGCCCACGGCTTCCTGACGCTGTCGCTGCTCTCGGCGTTCGGCCCGAAGATCTACAAGGTCAACGGGATCAAGATGGGGATCAACTACGGCCTCAACAAGGTCCGCTTCCCGCAGCCGGTGAAGGTCGGTTCGAAGCTGCGCGCCGGCGCCGAGCTGGTGGAGATCACCGACATCCCGGGCGGCAAGCAGGCGGTGTCGAAGTGGACGGTCGAGATCGACGGCGAAGCGAAGCCCGCTTGCGTCGCCGAATGGGTGACGCGTTTCCTCGCGTGACCCTCCGTCACGAGCCGCCACTTTCTCGGGGAAAGATGCGTCCGGGACCCCCTCGGACGCATCTTTCCCTACGAAAGTGAGGCTTTACCCAGTCTACTTTCCGGGGCATACCGACTAGTCGGTATCATGCGATCGAGTGAGAGCTTGAGGAGGCTGGATGAACCCGCCAGGACTCGACCTGGGCCGCCTGCGCGCCCACCTGGACGCGCAGCGCCCCGGCCTGGTCGCCGGGGAGCTGAGCGCGGACGTCGTGGAAGGCGGCCGGTCGAACCTCACCTACGTGGTGGGCGACGGCCGGTCGCGCTGGGTGGTGCGCCGCCCGCCGCTCGGGCACGTGCTGCCCACCGCGCACGACATGACCCGCGAGTTCCGGGTGATCTCCGGCCTGCGCGACACCGCCGTGCCCGTGCCCGAAGCGATCCTGCTCTGCGAGGACGCGGACGTCGTCGGCGCGCAGTTCTACGTCATGAGCTTCGTCGAAGGCACGCCCTACCGGACCGCGGACGAACTCGCGGAACTCGGCGAGACGCGCACCCGGGCCATCGCCGACGCGCTGGTCGACACGCTCGTCGACCTGCACGCGGTCGATCCGGCCACCGTCGGGCTCGGCGACTTCGGCCGGCCCGAAGGCTTCCTGGAGCGGCAGCTGCGGCGCTGGAAGAAGCAGCTCGACGCCTCCCGCAGCCGCGACCTGCCGGGCATCGACGACCTGCACGACCGGCTCGCCGCGGCGGTCCCGGTGTCGGGGAAGCCGTCGATCATCCACGGCGACTACCGCCTGGACAACGTCCTCGTCGACGGAGACGGCAAGATCTCCGCGGTGCTCGACTGGGAGATGTCGACGCTGGGCGACCCGCTGACCGACCTCGCGCTGCTGGTGGCCTACGCCGAGCGCGACAAGGTCTCGCTGCAGTTCGTGTCGAACGCCAGCTCGGCCCCCGGCTACCCGACCACCGACCAGGTCGTCGCCCGCTACGCCGAGCGCTCGGGCCGGGACGTCTCGCAGCTCAACTGGTACGTCAGCTTCGCGTTCTTCAAGCTGGCCGTGATCCTGGAAGGCATCTACTACCGCTACCAACAGGGCCAGACGGTCGGGGCGGGCTTCGAAGGCGTCGGAGCCGGTGTCCCGCTGCTCATCACGCACGGCAACGAGATTCTCAAAGAGGAGAAGTAATGGACTTCGCGTTCGACGAGAAGACCGAGGAGCTGCGCGGGAAGCTCCTCGAGTTCATGGACTCGCACATCTACCCCGCCGAGCCCGTGTTCGAGCAGCAGCTGGCCGAACGCGAAGACCCGTGGGCCATCCCGCCGGTCATGGACGAGCTCAAGGCCGAAGCCCGCAAGCGCGGCCTGTGGAACTTCTTCCTCCCCGGGGAGCACGGCGCGGGGCTGACGAACCTGCAGTACGCGCCGCTCGCGGAGATCACCGGCCGCAGCATCCGGCTCGCCCCGACCGCGCTCAACTGCGCCGCCCCGGACACCGGGAACATGGAAGTGCTGGCCATGTTCGGCAACGAGCAGCAGCAGAAGCAGTGGCTGGAACCGTTGCTGAACGGCGAAATCCGCTCCGCGTTCGCGATGACCGAGCCGGACGTCGCCTCCTCCGACGCCCGCAACATCGAGACCGCGATCCGGCGCGACGGCGACGAATACGTCATCAACGGCCGCAAGTGGTACATCTCCGGCGCGATGAACCCCGCGTGCAAGGTCTTCATCGTGATGGGCAAGACCGACCCGGACGCCGCGCCGCACAAGCAGCAGAGCATGATCCTGGTCCCCCGCGACGCCCCGGGCCTGACGGTCAAGCGCGGCATGCACGTCTTCGGCTACGACGACAGCGACCACGGCGGCCACGCCGAGGTGCTCTTCGAGGACGTCCGCGTGCCGGTCGAGAACCTGATCGCCGGCGAGGGCGACGGCTTCGCGATCGCCCAGGCCCGCCTCGGCCCGGGCCGGATCCACCACTGCATGCGCGCCATCGGCATGGCCGAGCGCGCGCTGGAGCTCATGTGCCGCCGCGCGATCTCGCGCGAGGCGTTCGGCAAGCCGATCGCGCAGCAGGGCGTCGTGCAGGACTGGATCGCCGAGTCGCGCGTGAAGATCGAGCAGCAGCGCCTGCTCGTGCTCAAGACCGCGTGGCTGATGGACACCGTCGGCAACCAGGGCGCGCACACCGAGATCCAGGCGATCAAGATCTCCACCCCGATCACCGTCGAGTGGATCCTCGACAAGGCCGTGCAGGTGCACGGCGCGGGCGGCGTCAGCCAGGACTTCCCCCTCGCCGCGATGTGGGCGGGCAACCGCACGCTGCGCCTGGCCGACGGGCCGGACGAGGTCCACAAGCGCTCACTCGCCCGGCGTGAGCTGAAGAAGTACCTCTCGGAGGGCGCGAAGTGACTGTCACCGCCGAAGACCTGACCCGCCAGGCGACGGAGTTCCTGGCCGCGCACGACCCGGAGACCACCGACCGGCTGGAGTTCCTGCGGGCCCGGTTCGACGCCGGTCTCGCCTGGGTCCACTTCCCCGCCGGCCTCGGCGGGCAGAACGCGCCGCGCGCGCTGCAGTCCGCTGTGGACAGTGTGTTCACCGAGGCGGGCGCGCCGGACAACAACCCGCGCCGGATCGGCATCGGCCTCGGCATGGCCGCGCCGACCATCCTCGCCTTCGGCACGCCGGAGCAGCGCGAGCGCTTCCTGCGTCCACTGTGGACCGGCGAGGAGGTGTGGTGCCAGCTGTTCTCCGAGCCGGGCGCCGGCTCCGACCTCGCGGCACTGGGCACGCGGGCCGTCCGCGACGGCGACGACTGGATCGTCACCGGCCAGAAGGTGTGGACGTCGGGCGCGCACGAGTCGCAGTGGGCGATCCTGGTCACCCGCACCGACCCGGACGTCCCGAAGCACCAGGGCATGACGTACTTCCTGTGCGACATGACCGCGCCGGGCGTCGAGGTCCGGCCGTTGCGCCAGATCACCGGCGAGGCCGAGTTCAACGAGGTCTTCCTGACCGAGGTCCGGATCCCGGACACCCAGCGCCTCGGCGCGGTCGGCGAAGGCTGGAAGGTCGCGCAGACGACGCTGATGAACGAGCGCGTCGCGATCGGCGGGCACGTCCAGCCGCGCGAGGGCGGGCTGATCGGGATCGTCGCGAAGACCTGGCGCGAACGGCCCGAGCTGCGCACACCCGAGCTGCGTGACCGGCTCGTGCAGCGCTGGGTCGAGGCGGAGACGCTGCGGCTGGCCGGCACGCGGTTGCGCCAGCAGCTCACGGCAGGGGCGCCCGGGCCGGAGGGTTCGGCCATGAAGGTCGCCTTCTCGGAGCTGAACCAGGCCCTGACCGGGCTGGAGGTCGAGCTGCTCGGCGACGAGGGCCTGGCCTACGACGACTGGACGTTCCGGCGCCCGGCGATCGTCGACTTCACCGGCCGCGAAGCCGGCTACCGCTACCTGCGCGCGAAGGGGAACTCCATCGAGGGCGGCACCTCGGAGGTCCTGCGCAACATCATCGCCGAGCGCGTGCTGGGGCTGCCCTCGGAGCCGCGCGTCGACAAGGACGTCGCCTGGAAGGACCTCCCCCGATGACTGACCTGCTGTATTCGGACGTCGAAGAGGACCTGCGATCGTCGGTCCGGGACCTGCTCAAGGCCAAGGCCGACGCTGCGGCCCTGCTGGCCCGCGTCGAGACGGCCGAGGGCTACGACCTGAAGCTGTGGCGCACGCTGGCCGACGAGGTGGGCGTGGCCGGGCTGGCGGTGCCCGAGGAGCTGGGCGGGCACGGCGCGTCGGCCCGCGAGGTGGCCGTGGTGGCCGAGGAGCTGGGCCGCAGCGTGGCGCCGGTACCGTTCCTCGGCAGCGTGGTGCTGGCGACGACGGCGCTGGTCCGGGCGGGCGCGGGCGACTTCGTCCGCCGGCTCGCGACGGGCTCGGCGATCGGCGCGCTGGCCGTGCCGCTGTCGACGGCGCCGGGGGCGGGTTTCCCGTCTTCGGTGACGGCGTCGCCTTCCGGGACCTTGAGCGGCCGGGTGGGCACGGTCGCCGACGCGTCGGTGGCGGACCTGCTGGTCGTCCCGGCCGCGGGTCCGGACGGGCCGGGGCTGTACGTGGTCGAGGCCCCGGCGGCGACGGTGTCGGAGCTGGTGTCGTTCGACCTGACGCGCCGGGTGGCCGACGTGGAGCTCGCGGACGCGCCGGCGGTGCTGGTGGCGTCGGGCCCGGCCGCGGCGTCGGCGCTGGAGGAGGCGCTGCTGTTCGGGGCGGGGATCCTGGCGTCGGAGCAGACCGGCGTGGCCGAATGGGCCTTGACGGAGACGGTGTCGTACCTCAAGGGCCGGTACCAGTTCGGCCGTCCGGTGGGCGGGTTCCAGTCGCTCAAGCACCGGCTGGCGAACCTCTACACGGACCTGGTGCTGGCCCGCGCGGCGGCGCGCTATGCGGCGGACTGCCTGGCGACGGGCACCGACGTGCCGATCGCGGTGGCGGTCGCCCAGGCCCGGAACGCCCCGATCGCGGTGAAGGCCACCGAGGAAGCCATCCAGCTGCACGGCGGCATCGGGATGACGTGGGAGCACCCGGCGCACCTGTACCTGAAGCGCGCCAAGGCGGACGAGCTGGCGTTGGGGACGCCGGGCAAGCACCGGGCCCACCTCGCGGAGCTGGTCAACCTCCCCGCGTAGTCCCCGGCCGTTGTCCGTGAAGGCCTCCTTGCCGGCCAAAGAAGCCGGTAAGGAGGCCTTCACGGCTTTTCAGGGGGCGGCGGGCCACTCGCGAGGCAAAAGGGAGGCAAAAGTGCCCGGCTTCCCATGGTTCTCCCCACCCGTCGGGATCTAACCTGGCGTCATGGAATTCGCCGTCGCGCCGACGGATGCCGGTACGCCCGCCGCGCTGGAGGAAATGACCGTCGTCGTCGGCGGTCACCGGCACAGCGCGCTGGCGGCCGGGCCCGAAACGGGCGAACTCGTCCTGCTGCTGCACGGCTGGCCGGAATTCGCCGATGCCTGGACCGAGCAGCTGCACGCCCTCGGCGAAGCCGGCTACCGCGCCATCGCCGTCGACCAGCGCGGCTACGCCCGCCAAGCGCGTCCCGACGGCGTCGAGCACTACACGATCGAGCACCTGGTCGGCGACGCTCTCGCGTTCGCCGAAAGCCAGGGCGCCGAGCGGTTCCACCTGGTCGCCCGCGACTGGGGCGGCATGGTCGCGTGGGCGCTGGCCACCGCGTACCCGCACCGGCTGCGATCGCTGACGGTGCTGTCCACCCCGCACCCGTCGGCCCTGCAGCGCGCGGCCGCCACCGACGACGGGCAGTTCCACGACCTCGGTTACATCCGCTTCTTCCGCCGTGGCGTCGGCAAAGCCGAGAAATTCCTCTTACGCGACGAAGCCGCGCAATTACGCGCTGTCTACAACCGCCGGATTCCGGCCGAATTCGTGGAAAGCGCCGTCGCCCGCCTTTCCGAACCGGGCGCGCTGACCGCGACGCTGAATTGGTACCGCGGCGCCACGAACGACGTATTCCACGTCCCGGCCGGCCGCATCACCGTGCCGACGCTCTACCTGTGGGGCAGCGAGGACCCGTACCTCGGCCAGAGCGCCGCGGAGCTGACCGTCCACCACATCGACGCGGAGTACCGCTTCCAGATCGTCGAGGGCGCGAGCCAGTGGATGGCGATGGAAGCTCCCGACGAGGTGAGCGCGCACCTGCTGGACCACCTCCGGCAGCACTAGCCGGTCTTGCGGACCAGCCCGGTGTAGCCGACCAGCGCGAGCGTGGCCAGCGCCCAGATCGCGGCCTGCACCAGCCAGATCGCCACCGTGAACCACTGACCGGCGGCGATCCCGGTGTTGAGGTCGCACCGTCCGCGCACCCCGGGCGAGAGCGGCAGCCCGCGGTCGAGGCCGACGCCGATGAGTTCGACGGTCGTGCAGGGAGTACCGCGAGCGGCCGTGAGGTCCGCGGTGCGCTCGGCGGCGCGATGGCCCGCGTCGCCGACGTGCCCGGCCCAGAACCCGAGTCCCCCGGCGGCGACCACCGCCAGCAGCAGCACGGCCGCCGTCCGCCGGGCCCGGTAGCCGTACCCGGCCAGGGCGCCCCACAGCCAGTGGAACCGCCGGGCCGGCCAGCCGCCGATCGCTTCGGGGGCTCGCCGCTGGAGGTCCCGCTGCTGGGCGATGAGGATCTGCCGGGCGTTGCCATCGTGCCCGGCGGCCCGCTCCGCCGCGGCCAGCTGCTGGTACGGCCCGGGCCGGTATTCGGCGGTGTGCGAGCGGATCAGGTCGAGCCACTCGCGCCAGGTGACGTCGCCGAGCGAGCCGAACCGGAAGCCGTCGAGGTCCACCAGGCCGCCGGGAGGAACCAGCCCGGCGGGGAAGAAGACCGGCCCGTCGACCACGGCGTCCTGGAGGCTCACGAGGGTCCCGCCGGTGGCTCCGATCTCGGCGCCGGTGAAGGTCAGCTGACCGCCGAGGTGCGCGCCGGGCAGGCCGACCGTCGCGTCCGGGCCTGCGCCGGTCGCCGTCAGGCCGGTCAGGCGCAGGCTGCCGTCCACCTGGAGACGGTCACCGGTCAGGGCCGGTCCGCTCTCGTTGGCGAGTACGGCATCCACCAGGTAGAGGTGGCCCTTGACGTGCGCATTCATCAGGCTGACCGGCCCGTGCTCCCCCGCGCCGACCGCCCGCAGGCCGGTGGCGTGGACGCTGCCTCCGACCCGGATGCTGTCGGCGCTCAGCGCGCGACCACGCGGGTTGGCGAGCTTCGCGCCGCCGAGGTTCACCTGGCCGTCGATCCGGGCGCCGAGCAGGGAGATGACTCCGGTCGCGGTGACGCCGGTGGCGTACAGGCCGCCGGCCCGGAGACGGTCGGCTCCCACGGCCGGGCCGCTGTCGTTGGCCAGCACGGCGTCCCCGAGGTCGACCTGACCGCCGACCCGGGCGCCGAGGAGGCGGAACGCGCCCCCCTCGCCCGCGCCGGTCACCGTGGCGCCCGCCAGGTTCAGGTCGCCGTCGACAAGCGCGCTGTCCGCGTGCAGCGCGGGCCCGGATTCGTTGGTCAATACCGCTTCGCCCAGGTGGATCTCACCGGATACGCGCGCCCCGAGCAGACGGACCGCGCCGCTGTCTCCGGTGCCGGCCGCCTGGAGGCCGATGCCTTTGACCGCCCGGCACTCGAGGTCGTCGAGGAACAGCGCGGGGCCGTCGCCGCTGCGGATCTCCGCGCGGGCGAAGACGGTCAGGCCGTCGACGCGGGCATCGCGCAGGCAGATCACGCCGAAGTCCCCGGAGCCGGTCGCGCGGACCCCGCTCAGGTCGAGGTCGTGGCCGATCCGGACGGCGGTGCCGTCGAACCCGGCGATCCGGCTGCCGGAGAGGTCGAGCCACGGGAGCCGGGCCCGCCGCGCACTGATCGTGTTCACGACCACGCAATCGACCAGCGCCAGGCCGACTCCGGCCTCGACGTGGTCGAGGTCGAGCGTCCCCGCGATCCGGGCGCCTGCGACGCGCACCCCGCGGGGGTCCACCGGACCGCGGAGGCCGAGCAGCAGCTCGCGCAGGACCGCGGCCCGCACCGGAGCGTCGGTCACGTAGGCGAGGCCGCGACGGGCGGCGTCGACCAGTTCCCGCTCCGCTCCGGTCAGCTTGTCGAGAACAGGCAGCGTCACCCCGCCAACTAACCAGGCGGCCGGAGCGCGTCCAGGAGCAGGTCCGCGTAGTGGTCGCCGACCTGGCGCGCCGACAGCGTGCCGCCGCGGCGGTACCACGAGCCCAGGTGGTGGACCGACCCGAAGAAGAAGTCGACCACCACGTCGGCCGGCTTGTCCGTGCGGAACTCGCCCGACGCCTGCCCTTCCTCGACCAGGCCGCGGAAACGCTCGTGGTACTTGCGGCGCTCCGCCCGCACCGCCTTCTGCTTGTCCGGCGACAGCTGGTGCATCGACTGCAGGAAGATCGTGTTGTCGTCGAGGTTGTCGATGCTGGACACCACGACGTCGGACGCCGCCGCGGCGAGGCGTTCGCGCAGCGGGGCGCTCGACGAGGCGACGCTCTCCAGCTGGCGGGTCTGCTCGCGCAGCACCCGGGCGTAGATCTCGTAGAGCAGGTCGTCCTTCGAGCCGAAGTAGTGGTACATCGCGCCCTTGGTGACGCCCGCGGCCTCGACGATCTCCTGGACCGACGTGCGGTCGAAGCCCTTCTTGGCGAACAGCTTCGTGGCGTGCTCCAGCAGCCGGCGCGGCACGGCGGCCTGGTCGTCGCCGGCCGCCTCGCCCGGCTTGCGGGTGCTTGCTCGCGTCACGGCAAGACCCCCTCCTCGAAAGTCGAACGCACAGGATAACGGCTCAGCCGGCCCAGGACAGGAACCGCCGCGGGTTGTCGACGAGCATGGTCGTGATGTCCGTTTCGGACACCCCGCGTTCCCGCAGCGCGGGCAGCACGTCCCGCGTGATGTGCAGGTAGTGCCAGTTGGGCGTGAGCACCGGCAGCTGCTCGGCGGGCAGCCAATCGATGTAGCAGGACGCGTCGTGCGAGAGCACCATGCTGCCCGCGTAGCCGCGCTCGCACATCGCCGCGACCGTGGCCACCCGCTCCTCGAACGGCAGCAGCAGGTCGAGCCCGAACCGGTCCATGCCGAGCAGCGACCCGCGGTCGGCCAGCTCGGTCAGGTAACCGAGGTCGGTCGAGTCGCCGGAGTGCCCGACCAGCACCTTGCCCAGGTCGACGCCCTCCTCTTCGAAGATCGCCTGCTGCTCCAGGCCCCGCCGGGTGCCCGCGTGCGTGTGGGTCATGATCGGCGCGCCGGTTTCGACGTGCGCCTTCGCGACCGCTCGCAGCACGCGCTCGACACCCGGGGTCACGCCCGGCTCGTCGGTGGCGCACTTGAGCAGCGCCGCCTTGACACCGGTGCCCGAGATCCCGTCCCGGATGTCCCCGACGAACATCCCGACCAGGGGATCCTCGCCCTGCAGCATCGTGCCGGGCCCGCGGAAGTGCAGGTAGTGCGGCACGTCGTTGTAGGTGTAGAGCCCGGTGGCGACGACGATGTTGACGTCGACCTCGGCGGCGACCCGCTGCACCCGCGGGATGTAGCGGCCCAGGCCGATCACCGTCGGGTCGACGATCGTGTCGATCCCGGCGTCCTTCAGCTCCTTGAGCCGCCGGATCGCCTCGGGGACGTGCACTTCTTCCTTGAACCCGTCGTCGTCCGGGTAGTTGGCGACGAACTCGGGGCTGAGCACGAAGAGGTGCTCGTGCATCAGCACCCGGCCCAGCGCTTCCGGCGCGATCGCGCCGCGGACGGTCTCGACCATCAGCCCCTCGCCCTCAGCTCGCGGCGCAGGATCTTGCCGCTGGTGGTCTTCGGCAGCTCGTCGAGGACTTCGATGGTGCGCGGGTACTTGTAGGCGGCCAGCCGTTCCTTGCACCAGGCGACCAGTTCCGCGGGGTCGGCGGTCGCGCCCGGCGCGGGGCTGACGTACGCCTTGACCGTCTCGCCGCGGTACTCGTCGGCGATCCCGACGACGGCGGCCTCACGGACCGCCGGGTGCGTGTACAGGACGTCTTCGACCTCGCGGGGCCAGACCTTGAAGCCGGACGCGTTGATCATGTCCTTCTTGCGGTCGACGACGTAGACCCAGCCGCGCTCGTCCATGAACCCGATGTCGCCGGTGAGCAGCCGCCCGCCGGGCAGCGACTCCGCCGTCGCGTCCGGGCGGTTCCAGTAGCCGGAGACGACCATCGGGCCCTCGACGGCGATCTCGCCCGGCTGCCCGAACGGCAGCTCTTCGCCGTTCTCGCCGAGGATCCGGACGATCGTGTCCGGCACCGGCAGGCCGATCGAGATCGTGCCGGACTCCGGGTCGATCGGCGCCTCGAGGGTGCCCGGGACGACGACGCAGCCGGCCGTCGTCTCGGTGAGGCCGTAGCCGTTGTGGATGTAGTGCCCGGTCTTCGCGCGGAACGCCTCGACGACGGCGGGTGGCAGCGCGGCGCCGCCGGAGTACAGCAGCGCGAACGACGAGAAGTGCTCGCGGCTGAAGGACGGGTGCGCCATCAGCGCCATGTAGGCGGTGGACGGCCCGACCGTGTACGACGGCCGGTGCTCGAGGAAGGCGTCGAGCACGACCCCGGCGTCGAAGCGGTAGGCGAGGGCGAGCGTGCCGCCGATGTCGATCGCGGAGCCGACTTCGCAGACCATGCCGGTGATGTGGAACAGCGGCGCGAGCCCGAAGAGGGTCGAGCCCTCGGGGAGACCGCTGAACGAGCCGAGGCCCGCGGCGTTGGTGCCGATGTTGCCGTGGGTGTTGGTGGCGCCCTTCGGTGTGCCGCTCGTGCCGGAGGTGTAGCTGATCAGCGCGGTGTCGTCGAGCGCGAACGCGGGTTCGGGCGGCTTCGGGCCCGGCGTGGCGGCGGCTTCGAGGAGTTCGGTGGCGCCCGGGGTCTCTTCGCGGGTGACCTTGCCCAGCACGCGTTCGTCAGTGCGCGTCTGAAACTCCAGCTCGCTGGTGGTGAGCGCGATGCCGACGCCGTTGGCCGCGGCCGTCTCGCCGATGTAGGCGTTCCAGCCGCGCTGCGAGCAGACGACCGCCTTGACGCCGGCGTCGGTGAAGACGTGGGTCAGCTCGCGCTCGCGGTACATCGGGTTGACCGGCACCACGATCCCGCCGGCCTTCCACGCGCCGAGCAGCGCGATGACGAACTGCGGGATGTTCTGCAGCACCAGGGCGAGCCGGTCGCCGCGGGCGAAGCCGCTCTTCGTGAGGTAGCGGGCGACGCCGTCGGAGAGCTCGTCGACCTCGCGGTAGCTCAGCCGCGCGTCGAAGTAGGCGATCGCGGCCCGGTCGGGGACGTGGTCCACCGCGCGGCGGAACGACTCGGGCAGCGTCGTCGGCTTCGCCGGTTCCGCCGTCCGCACTCGTTCGTCGTAGCTCGCGAGCCAGGGCTTCGCGTCGTACCAGCTCATCCAGTGACCTCCCTTGGACACCGACCGGTCGGTATGCCGACGCTAGGAGGCCACGGCGGCCCGCGTCAAGACCCGGCTCCGCCACGGAAATGCAGAACTCTCCTTTCACCGGTGAATACGGCCGCCGGTTCGGAATGGTTCACCTTTTCCCTATTTCTCACTTCGCCCTGGACAAACCCCTGGTGAAGCCACCACGATTGCTCCGCGACCGACTCGGCCGCACCATTCGGAACAACCGCGCGCTGCCCGTGTGGACCCTCTATGTTCACGCTAACTTGGAGTGATTCATGCCTGCTACCGGTGGACGACACCGCCTCTCGCGGCGGACGAAGATCGCGACGGCGGCCCTCGGCCTCGGGATCGCGGCCGGGGCGCTGGTGATCGCGACGACCGTCGGCGACCCCGGCGCCGCCAGCGCCGCCACGGGAGGCCAGATCAGCTGCCCCGACGTCGCCTCGCAGCTCCCCGCGATTCCCGCTCAGGCCCAGGCCGAGGTGCAACGCAACCTCGGCCTGCTGAACACGCAGATCGCCGAGGCGAACAACCGCCTCGTCACCACCGCCGGGCAAGGCGGCCCCAACTTCGTGCAGAACGCCATCCTGGGGCCGCTCCAGGACAAGCGGGCGTCGACGATCGACCGGATCGCCATCGCCATCGGCCGCCAGGGCGAGAAGCCGCAGAACCTCGGCGGGCTCGCCGCGTGCTCGCTGGGTGGGCAGGCGAACACCGGCGCCGGCACGGTGTCGACCGCTCCGGCGACGGCACCGGCGCAAGGGACCGGGAACACGGGGAACACGGGCGGCAACGCCGGGCAGATCAGCTGCCCGGACGTCGCTTCGCAGCTCCCGGCCATCCCCGCACAGGCCCAGGCCGAGGTCCAGCGCAACCTCGAGCTGCTGAACACGCAGATCGCCGAAGCGAACAACCGGCTCGTCACCAGTGCCGGCGAAGGTGGCGCGAACTTCGTGCAGAACGCGATCCTCGGCCCGCTCGAGGACAAGCGCGTCGCGACCATCAACCGCATCGCCACGGCGATCGGCCGCAACGCCGACAAGCCGCAGGGCCTCGACGCCCTCGCCCCCTGCAGCCGGTGAGGGTCAGCGGGCGACGAGGGCGCTGATCCGGAGGAAGCCCCGGGTCGTCATCGTGATCCGCACTTCCGTGGTGGTGACCGGCTCGAACGAGACCGTCGTGGGCTCGTTCGAGCCGGTTCCCCACGTGATCTTCGGCTCGCGCACCGGCACGAACCCGCGGTCCGTGCGGTAGGCGACTTCGACGGCGTCCGGCCGTCCATGCCGGCCGTCGACGACGAAGTTTGCCGTGAGCACGCCGATCCGCTGCGGCCGCGGCCAGACGAGCGACACCCAGTCCGCCGGCCGCGGCCGGCTCACCGCGGGCAGGGTCGCGGTCGCCTGCTTGACGTGGAAGTTCGACCAGCCGGTGGCCGGGTCGCCGTCCAGCATCGCCGCGGGCAGCGTGTCCGGGGCGCCCGAATAGCTCGCGTCCGCGGCCAGGACGACCGGGGGCTCCGGCCGCTCCACCGCTCGCGCACCGGGGCCGTTGCGCTGCCCGAGGTGCGTCCCCGGCACCGTCGTCTTTCCCGGTGTGAGGCCCGGCGCGCTCGCCGTGACGGTGATCGGGCCCCGGCCGCCGGTCGCGGCGATGACGGCCACGGCCTGCCCGCGGAAGGCGGGAATCGTCGGCTGCTGGTAGCTCTGCGCGAGCTCCTGCCGGCCGTTGTCCACCCCGGCGACCCGTCCCGGCCCGCGGACGGCGAACCGCAGCACCGGTTCGGCCCCGGGCACGACGACGCCGCGGGAGTCCACGACCGACGCCGTCACGAACGCCATCGCGCCGTCGCCGCGCGGCTCGGCGGTCAGCGTGACCGCGCGCGGCGGCCCGGCCGTGACGAGCCGGTCGCGGGCGACCTCGCGCCCGCCGGACCGGGCGATCGCGGTGAGCGTGCCGGGTTCGAACGGCACGGTCCACGTCAGGTGCAGCTTGCCGGTGCTGCCGTTCGGGCTGGTGTAGCTGCCGGAGGGATCGTTCTTGTCGTCGCCGACGGGTTCGGTCGTCTCGAGGTACGGCCGGCCGTCCACAGTGGTCTTCCGATCGAACTCCTTGACACCGAGGGACTTCCCGTTGAGGACCAGCTCGACGGTGTCCACAGTGGAGTAGACCCACACCGCGACCGGTTCGCCGGGGCGGTGGGCCGTCCAGTCCATCGGGGTCAGGTGCACCATCGGCGCGGTGCTCCACTGGCTGCGGAAGAGGTGAAAGGCGTCCTTCGGCAGGCCCGCGCTGTCGACGGCACCGAAGAACGACGTCTTGACCGGGAAGACGTCGTAGGGCGTCGGCTCGCCCAGGTAGTCCTGGCCGGCCCAGAGGAACTGACCCTGGCAGAACTTGCGGTCGCGGTCCTTCTTCAGCGAGTACTCGCCGCTGAACGTCCACGAGGCCAGGTTGTTGTCGTACGACGACGTCGCCCGCTTGCCCGGCGTGTGGTTCTCCCCCGTGTTGAGCAGGTCCGGGTCCTGGTACGCCCCGCGCGTCGAGGTCTCCGACGACGATTCGGACTCGAAGAAGAACTTGTCCGGGTAGGCCGCGTGCAGCCCGTCGATCGACTGCGCGGTGTTGTAGTTGACGCCGAGGCCGTCGAGCTGCCGCAGGATCAGGTCCTGCGGCGACCCGGGCGCGGGCACGCTCCGGTAGCGGTCCGAACCCATGATGACGGGCCGGGTCGGGTCGATGCCGCGGACCGTCTTGATGAGCCCCGCCGCGATCTCCGGGCCGCCGGCCATCGACGCGTCCGGCACCTCGTTGCCGATCGACCACAGCACGACCGCCGGCGAGTTCTTGGCCGCGTGCACCATTTCGGCGATGTCGCGCGCGCTCCACGCGTCGAAGTCGCGGTGGTAGTCGAACTCGACCTTCCCGGTCCGCCAGCAGTCGAACGCCTCGACCATCATCAGGATCCCGAGCCGTTCGCAGAGCGCCACCAGCTCCGGCGCGGGCGGGTTGTGCGCGGTCCGCAGCGCGTTGACGCCCATCGCGAGCATCAGCCGCAGCTGGCGCTCCAGCGCGGCGGGGTCGATCACGGCGCCGAGCGCACCCTGGCTCGAATGCAGGTTGACCCCGCGCAGCTTCATCGGCACGCCGTTGAGCGAGAACCCGTGGTCCGGGTGGAACTCGGTGTACCGGAAGCCGAAGTCCGTCGTGGTCGTGTCGAGCACGCGCCCGGCCACGACGACGTCGGTGCGGACGCGGTACAGCCGGGGCTCCCCGACCGACCACAGCCGGGGGCCGGCGACGGTCTGCGTGGTGACCGCCGTGGCGGTCTTCCCCGCCGCCACCGGCACGGTCGCCGAGCCCTGGGCCACCACCCGTCCGGACGGATCGGTGACCGTCGTGCGCACCTCGGCGGCCAGCGCTCCGGCGGAGTCGTTCACGACGTCCGTGGCCACCTCGACGGCGCCGCGGCCGGCGGCGATGCCGGGAGTGGTCACGAAGGTGCCGTGCCGGGCGACGTGCACCGGCTCGGTGACGACCAGGCGGACCTTGCGGTAGATGCCGCTGCCGGAGTACCAGCGGCTGCTGGGCAGCGGGTTCACCGCCCGCACGGCGAGGACGTTCGGGGTCCGGCCGTCGGTGTGCAGGCGGCCGGTGAGGTCGAAGGCGAAGCCGGTGTAGGCGTAGGGGTGGTTGCCGAGCAGCTCGCCGTTCACGTGAACATGCGCGTCCGAATAGACACCGTCGAACTCGACCGAGACCCGCTTGCCCGCGACCGAGGGCGGCAGGACGAACGTCTTGCGGTACCAGCCGAGGCCGCCGCGGAAGAAGCCGGACGAGCTGACCGTGCCGGTCGCGGTCGGCGGCAGTTCGATGCTCCAGTCGTGGGGGACGTCGACGACCTGCCACCCCGAGTCGTCGTACCCGGGGTTCGCGGCGTCGGCGAAGCGGCCGTCCGGGTCGGTGACACCGTCGGGGTTGGCGAGGACGAACCGCCAGCCGTCGGTCAGGTCGGTGGCCCGGCCGAGACCGGTTCCGGCGGCCTTCGCGGCCGGGGAGAGCGCGGAAGTGACGACGGCGGCGCCGACTCCGCCCAGGACCTGACGTCTGCTCGGGGTGTTCGGCATCGGAGAAGTCCCTTCCGGCGGGAAGATGCGGCGGAAAGCACTATTGCACAAGGGTTTCCGAGTGAACAAAGGGTTCGATAATTTCGAACGCCCGCAGGTTGTCCGATCTCCGCTACCCCACGCGTGCGTGATCGATGAAGGCGGTCAACGCGTCCACGACCGCGCCGGGCTGCTCGTCGGGAATGAAGTGCCCGGCCTGCGGGATGACGACGCCGGTCGTGTAGTCCGCCCAGGGGCCGAGGGAAGCGGCCATGTCGGGGATCGAGCCATGGGAGCCGGAGATTCCCAGGACCGGAACGGTCAAGTGCCGCCGGCCGAGAGCGTCGAGGTTCTTGCGCGCGGATTCCGCGGCGTCGCGGTAGTAGGCGAGAGACGCGCGGAGACCTCCCTCGGCCGCGATGGCGGCGGCGTAGTGGTCGATCTCGGTGCGGTCGAACGTGGTCGAGGAAAGGGCTTTCACCGTCAAGAACCAGCCGACGTAGTCACGCTCGCGACCGGTGAGCAGTGTCTCGGGAAGATCGGGCACCAGGTGGAACGCGAAGTGCCAGGTCTTCCAGGCCCGGCCGGGATCCGTGGGGACGGCGTCCGGGAGGGTGATTCCGGGGATGCCGGCGTCGAGCAGAGCGACGCCGTGCAGGCGCTCTTCGTACTTCAGGGCCAGCGAGAAGGCGACCCACGCCCCGATGTCGTGCGCGACGAGCCAGTACCTCGGCACGTCGAGCGCGGTCACCGCGGCCTGGACGCGCGCAGCGACGGTGTGCGTGTCGTAGCTGTCGTGCGGGCGGTCGGAGTGACCTTGTCCCGGCAGGTCGATCGCGATCACGCGGAAGCGCTCGGCAAGGCCCGGCATCGCCTTGCGCCAAGCCCACCAGGTCTGCGGGAATCCGGCGAGCAGGACGACGGCGGGGCCGGCCGGCCGGCCGCCTTCCACGGCATGGAGCCGGACGCCTTCCGCGTCGACCCAGCGGTGGGTGAACCCCGCGAGGTCGTGCTGCGGCAGCCCGGAGATCGAGTTCTCGGTCATGTCACCACCCTAACTCATCTTAAACTGTTCAGTTCAAGATACGATGGAAGGTCACAGCGACTTGACTCAGAAGCGAGGTTGCCTGCGCGATGGCCGGGAAGAAGCAGTTCGATGTGGACGTCGTGCTCGACGCGGCGATGGTCCAGTTCTGGCGAGCCGGGTACGCCGACACATCGCTCGACGACCTCTCCAGGGCGACTGGACTGAACCGCAGTTCCATCTACTCCTCGCTCGGCGACAAGGAGTCGCTCTACCTGCGCTGCCTGGACCGCTACGCCGCGCACTACGGGGAAAGGTACGACCAGGCTCTTTCGAGTGCGTCGGAGGAGCCGTTGCGGGCGATACGGCAGTTCTTCGACGTCACCCTGAAGCGCATTGCCGATCCCGACCTGCCGGACGGGTGCCTGATCGCCCAGACCGCGATGGCGACACCGGTGCTGAGCCCTGCCATCGCCAAGCGCGCGATCGAAGCCTTGGACCTTCAGCGTGCGCGGCTGCGGAGCGCTTTGAAGGCCGCGAAGCCAGCCGACGACTTCGCCGTTCACCTTGCGGCAGTCAACCAGTCGCTGGCCGTGATGAGCAGGGCCGGAGCGAGCCAGGAGCAGCTCCACGCGATCGTCGGCGTCAGCATCGGCGCCCTTTCGCAGGCGTTGCGCGCCCGAAGCTAGATCCGGCTTTCCCTGGCGGCATCGCCAAGCGACCGCTTAGTATGGGCAGCGACCCCGAGGAGGCCCCATGTCCACTGTGGACGGAGTCCGGTACGCGGCGGACGGCCCGGTCGCCACGCTGACGTTCGACAAACCCTCCCGCAGCAACGCGATGGACGTGCCGATGCAGGCCCGCTACGGCGGGTTGCTGCGGGAGGCGGACGCGGACCCGTCGATCCGGGCGGTGGTCGTGACGGGCGCGGGCCGGGCGTTCTGCCCGGGCGCCGACCTGGGCTTGCTGGACGGCATCGCGGCGGCGCCCCCGGCATCCGGAGGCGGGCACGAGAACTTCCGCGACGTCCTGGCGGCGTCCTCGGTGGGCGTACCGGTGGTGGCGGCGATCAACGGCGGCTGCGCGGGCCTGGGATTCGTGATCGCGTGCTCGGCGGACGTCCGCTTCGCCGCGGCGGGCGCGAAGTTCACCACGGCGTTCTCCCGGCGCGGGCTGATCGCGGAGTACGGGATCGCGAAGCTGCTGCCGTCACTGGTGGGCGAGGGCCGGGCCCGCGACCTGCTGTTGTCCGGGCGGACGTTCACCGCCGAGCAGGCCCTGGACTACGGACTGGTCCAGGAGGTGGTCCCGGCGGAGGAGCTGCCGCTGCGGGCCCACGCGTACGCGACGGAACTGGCGACGCACAGCGCACCTCGGTCGATGGCGGTGATGAAGGCGCAGTTCTTGCGGGAGGCTCTGCTGCCCCTGGAGGAGGCGGCCCGCGAGGCGACGGCGTTGATGATCGAGTCGTTCGGCCGTCCCGAGCTGGCCGAGGGGCTGGCCAGCTGGAACGAACGCCGCGAACCGAAATTCCCGCCCTACTCCGGGGGCTGAGTGCGGCGGTTCGCCTCGCAACACACCGACCGATCGAGTCATTCAGCCATTCCGGACCGACCAAGGCGCTGGCGAGCCGGAACCAACCGCGAACCGAAATTCCCACCCCACCCGGCAGGCTGAAACACCCCACGCCAGCCCAGCACGACTGTTACATTGCCGACAGATCGTGTCACACGGGGAGGAAGCCGGTGGGGTTCGAGGTCGACGTCGAGGACATCCGCAAAGCCGCGGCCAAGCTCGGCGCGGGGCCACCCCCGAGAATCGCCGCGGGTGGGGCGCCGAACGTCGGGGACACCGCGCGGGCCGGTGGGTTCGCCGGCGACTACGACGTCTGGCTGACCACCCGGCAGGAAGACCTGCAGGCCGCGCAGCAGCAGGTCGAGAGCCTGGTCGAGAGCATCAACGCCGCCGCCAAGGCCTACCGCGCCGGTGACGACGGCGCGCGGGACGCGTTCTTGAAGGCCCTCGACAGCGGCTTGGGACGGATCGACCGGTGACCGGGATCTTCGACCGGATTCACGACCTCGCCGGCCAGGTCGAGAAGGGCAGCACGACCGAGCTGGACGACCGGGCTCGCGCCTGCCGGACCGCCGAGGAAGCCGTCAAGGACGCCAAGGCGCTGATCGAAAGCGTGCGCGTCGAACTGGGTGAAGGCTGGCAGGGCGGGGCCGGTGAAGCCGCGCTGAATTCGCTCGACGACTTCAAGAAGAACCGCGACGCGCAGGCCGAAGACCTCGAGGAGTCGGCGAAGTCGTTCGAGGTGATCCGCGACGCGCTGGCAAAGGCCCAGTCGGAAGCGCGGGACAAGCGCGAGCGCGCCGATGCCCTCCGGACGAAGCTCGACCGGGTCTGGCAGGACCTGAGCCACGGCAAGGGGAACATCGTCTTCGCCTGGGGGCAGGACAAGATCTTCAAGGCCGAGGCCCTCGTCCTGCTCGCCGACCTGCAGCTGGCCGTCACCACCTACGACGCCGTCCTGCTCGCCGAAGGCCTGAAGCTGCGCACCAAGACCGGCCAGGTGTGGGAGCTGGCGGGCTCCGAGAAGCGCAACCCCGCCGAGATCGCCGCGATCCTGCTCCGCGAGCTGCCGGCCCTCGCCGCGCTGGTGGCGAAGAACCCGGAACTGCGGCTCGCCCTGCTCGCGGGCGACTGGGACAAGATCATGCAGGACCCGGACGTCGCGCAGGTGATCTACGACTACTTCGGCTTCAAATACGACGAAAACGGCGACTTCTACACCACCGGCGAACACTCCGTGCAGAGCTACCTCGGCTGGCACGACCTCTACGACAAGCTGGAACCCGTCATCGGCGCGAAGCTCGACCACACCAGCGACGGCGGTGACAACATGGAGTTCACCGACCCGAAGACCGGGAAGCAGTACCGGCTGGAGCTGTGGAAGGGCAGCTACGGCTTCGGCGGGGCGTACGGCGGCGAGGTCGGGTTCTACACCCGCGAACCCGGGGACGACCACCCCGAGGGCTACTTCTCCGCCGCCCAGGGCGACGACCAGATCAAGGTGACCCAGCAGATCTACGACAAGACGACCGGCGAGGTCTACTTCACCAACGACGGCCAGGGCGCCGACGGCACCGACAAGAAGCACTTCTGGAACCTGGCGATCCGCACCGATTCGGACGTGAACCCCGACGCGCTGGGCCAGCGCGCCACGATCGAGGTGCGGGACACGGACATGCGCGACCGGATCTACGCCGAGATGACCCGGTACGCCGCCGCGCACCCCGACCAGAACCTCACCGTCCACCTGGGCACGGACGACCCGCCCACCCTGAGCTACGACTGGCGGAAGTGACGACCTCAGTACCCGGTCAGCGGCTTGAACTCCCAGGCGCCGTCCTCGTCCCGGTCGTCCCGGCGTGCCGGGGCCGCGCGCTCGGTGAGGCCGTCGAACACCCCGGCGACGTCGACCAGGGCGGCGACCTCGTCGGCGACGTGCTGGCCGTGCCGGGCTTCGATGTCTTCCAGCCCTTCGCGCAGGGCCGTGGTCGCGGCGCTCCTGGCCTGGTCCCGCAGGGCGCGGGCCAGCTCTTCCGAGGTCGAGTCGGTCATGGTGCCACCCTAGGGGTCCGGCCGGTCGTGAGGCGAACCGATGACTTTCCCCGGCCGCCGACGTCAGTACCGGAGTCCGCGAACCCGGCCCGAAGGAGACATCGTGGCGAAACTGCTCTACGGCTTCAGCTGCTCGGTCGACGGCTTCATCGCCGGCCCCGGCGGCGACATGTCCTGGCTGACCCGGTACCTCGGCCCGGATCCGGTGGTCGACGAGCTGATCCCGGAGATCGGCGCGCTGCTCGTCGGGCGCCGCACGTTCGGCGGCGACGACCCGCACCGCGGCACCGAAGGCGAGGGCAAGGCCTTCGGCGGCGGCTGGGAAGGCCCGCAGGTCGTGCTCACCCACCACGCGCCGGCGCCGGTACCCGGCGTCACGTTCATCGACAACCTCGTCGACGCGGTCGCCGCCGCGAAGGAGGCGGCGGGTGACAAGTACGTCAACGTCCTCGGCGCCGACATCGCCCGGCAGTGCCTCGAAGCCGGCCTGCTCGACGAGATCCTCGCGATGCCGGTGCCGGTGCTCCTCGGGGACGGCGTCCGGATGTTCGACCACCCCGGCGGCAAGACCGTCGCGCTCGAGCCGCTGCGGCCGAACTGGTACCGGGTCCTTCAAGGACGCATCCCGAAAGACGGCCGGCCCAGCAATTTCGGCAGCACCGCGTAGGCGTCCGGCACCCAGTCGCACAGCCGGGCGCGGGTCTCGCGGGGGTCGATGACGTCCTCCACCGAGAACCGCTCCGCGGTGCGGAACGGCGAGCGCACGGCGTCCAGGCGGGCGCGGATCTCCTCGATCCGGGCCGCCCGGTCGTCGGCGGCGTCGAGTTCGGCGCGGTAGGCCGCTTCGATGCCGCCCTCGACCGGGAGTGAACCCCAGTCGCCCGACGGCCACGCCCAGCGGCGGACCAGGCGGTGCCGGTTGACCTGGCCCGCGCCGCCGACGCCGAACACGCGGCGGACGATCACCTCGGCCATCGGGATCCGCGCCTGGTAGACCGCGGTCACCGCGCGGGCGCCGTGGCGGATCGCGCCCGCGTGTTCGGCGGCCGCGCCGATCACCATGCCCGCCTGGTCGGTCAGCGACACCAGCGGCAGGTGGAACGTCTCGCAGAGGTCGACGAACCGCGTCATGACGTCGGCGCCCTCCGGCGTCAGCGTCGCACCGCGGTACGGGTCGGTGGCGAGGACGCCGACCGGGTGGCCGTTCAGCCGCGCGAGTCCAGCGTAAGCCGAGCCGCCCGACACGGCGTAGTCGAACACCGACCCTTCGTCGAAGACGCCGTCGAGCAACGGGCGCAACCGATAGGGGTGCCGCCGGTTGCGCGGAACCAGCGACAGCAGCGCTTCCTCCCGCCGGTCCACCGGGTCCGAGGTGGACCCGACCGGCGGCAGCGAGTCCACAGAGGACGGCAAGTACGACAGGAACTGCTTCACCACCGCGAAAGCCTCGGCCTCGGACGCGACGATCCGGTCGATCGCCCCACTGCGCCGGTGGACGTCCGCGCCGCCCAGTTCCTCCTTGGTGAGGTCCTCCCCCGTCGCGTGCCGCACCACCGGCGGCCCGGCGACGAACAACTGCCCGGCGCCCTCGACCAGGACGTTGAGGTGCGCCATGACCGCCCGCGCGGCGCCGAGCCCGGCGACCGGGCCGAGGCAGAGCGCGACCACCGGGACCGTCGAGAGGTTGTCCACCACGAGGTCCCAGCCCGGGTTGACCGGAACGTAGGTGAACCCGTGCTGCTCCAGCATCTTGACGCTGCCGCCGCCCCCGGTGCCCTCGATCAGCCGCACCATGGGCAAGCCGAGCTCGTTCGCGAGCCGCTCGGCGTAGACCTGCTTCTCCATGATCGCCGCGTCGGCCGCGCCGCCGCGGACGGTGAAGTCGTCGCCGCCGATGGCCACCCGGCGGCCGTCGAGCTTCGCCGTGCCGAGCACGAAGTTGGCCGGGGTGAACGCCTCGAGCGAGCCGTCCGCATAGGACGCCGTGCCGGCGAGCGCCCCGATTTCGTCGAAGCTGCCGGGGTCGGCGAGCGCGGCGATCCGCTCGCGGACCGTCGAGCGCCCGGCGGCGTGCTGGCGGGCCACCTTCTCCGGCCCGCCCATGCGCTCGGCCAGCGCACGCCGCCGCGCGATCTCGTCGACCTCCGGCTGCCAGTTCATTCGGCTTCGAGGGCCGCTTCGACCTTGCGCTGCAGCTTGTTCATCCCGCCGAGCCACCGGTCGGTCCGGGTCGCGCGGGCCGCGTAGTAGTCCGCGACCTCCGGGTGCGGCAGGACGAGGAACTGCTTCGCCTCGATGGCCGCGAACAACGCGTCCGCCACCTGCTCGGGCTCGATCGCCGACGCGCCCATCAGCAGCTGGCCGGCGGTGCCGGTGCTCTCCAGCATCGCGGTGCGCACGCCCTGCGGGCAGATCGCCTGCACGGTGATCCCGCGGTGCCGGTAGGTCGCGGACAGGTACTCGGCGAACGCCAGCGCGCCGTGCTTGGTCACCGAGTACGGCGCCGAGCCGAGGCTGGTCAGCAGCCCGGCCGCCGACACCGTCGCGATGAAGTGCCCCCGGCCGCGCTCGAGCCACGCGGGCAGCAGCAGGTTGGCCGCGCGGACGTGCGCCATGACGTTGACGTCCCAGGTGCGCGCCCAGACCTCCTCGGGGCTCTCCGGGCCGCCGAAGGGCGCGATGCCCGCGTTGGCGCAGAAGATGTCGATCTCACCGAGGGTCTCGCGCGCGCTCTCCACCAGCTTCGCGACGCCGTCGACGCTCGCGACGTCGCCGACGAACGCCGTCGCGCCGACCTCCTTCGCGATTTCCGCGGCCTTGTCGCCGTCGAGATCGGCGACGACCACCTGCGCACCACCCGCGGCGAAGCGGCGGGCCAGCGCGGCCCCGATGCCCCCGCCGCCCCCGGTGACGACGACGCCGGTCACAGGCCACCGCCCAGGGTCACGCCGCCGTCGAGCACCATCGTCTGGCCGGTGATCCAGCCCGCGTCGTCGGAGAGCAGGAACGCGACGGCGCCGGCGATGTCGGCCGGCACGCCGAGGCGCTTCATCGGGTAGGCCGCCGAGACCTCTTCTTCGCGGCCTTCGTAGAGCGCGGTGGCGAACTTCGTCTTGACGACGGCGGGCGCGACGGCGTTGACGCGGATCTTCGGCCCCAGCTCGGCGCCGAGTTCGACGGTCAGCCGGATCAGCGCGGCCTTGCTGACGCCGTACATGCCGATGCCGGGCGACGCGCCGAGGCCGGCGATGGAGGCGACGTTGACGACGGCCCCGCCGTGCTCCCCCATCCACGCGTCGCGGGCGCGCTTGGTCCAGCCGAGCGGCGCGAGGACGTTGACGCCGAGGATCTTCGCCGCGGCGGCCGGGTCGATGTCCAGGGTGGGCCCGTAGACGGGGTTGATGCCGGTGTTGTTGACCAGGTAGTCGAGCCGGCCGAAGGTCTCGATCGTCTTCGCGATCGCCTCGTCCTGGTGGTCGGTGTCGTCGGACTTGCCCGGCACGAACATGGCGACGTCGGGCCCGCCGAGCTCGTTGACGGCCTCTTCGAGCGCCTCGGGCTTGCGCGCGGTGATGCACACCTTGGCCCCGCGCTCGACGAGCGTCTTCGCGATCCCGAGGCCGATGCCCCGGCTGGCCCCGGTGACGATCGCGACGCGATCCTTGAACGAGTTCACGGCAGTGTGTCTCCTTCGCGGTGTGGTACCCGGCACATGCTAAGCGGTCGGTCAGGTGCTCATTATGCGCGATACCGCCATCCTCTCAAGCCGACCCACGTCACACCCGTCACCGGCGGAGGGTGGCAGTCCAGCTCGGCGGCCGGCGATGTCTTGAATGCGTCATTCAGGGCGTCGGAGGTCCTGAATGACGCATTCAAGACGTTCCGGCAGGGCCGCCACGCCGGACCGGACGATCGGCCGACATGGCTGAAGGGCCCCTTCCTCGCGTCAGATGCGAGGAAGGGGCCCTTCAGTGCAGGAGACGAGTCTCCTTCGACCGCTACGGCTTGCCGGGCTAGCGGCTCTTGTTCTCGGTCTTGCCCTTGCCGGCGGCGGCGTGACCGTTGCCGTTGGTGCCGTTGACCGGCTTGGGGGCCGGCGGCTTCGGGGCTTCGGCCGGCTTGGGCGGCGTCGGCGCGTCGGCCGGCTTGGGGGCCGCGGCCGCCGGCTTGGCGGGCGTCGGCGGCACCGCCTGGTCGGCCGGGGTCACCACCTTGTCGGCCGGCACCGGAGCCTTCACCTCGTTCTCCGGCTCGGCCAGCGGGTTGGACCGCCGGACCTGCACGACGGCCGCGATCGCGGCCACCGCGGCGAGGGCGACCACCCACGGCCAGCGGGCCCGCCGGGAACGTTCCCCGCGCGCCACGCTCTTCGCTTCGTTCAGCGCGACGGCCAGGTCCCGCTTCGCCGTCGCCACGGCCTTGCGCCGCTTGCGGTTCGACTCGTTCGCCGAACCCGCCACCGTCGCGAGCGCCTGCGCCGCCTTACGGCCCGGGTCGCGCAGCTTCACCGCGCGCGAGAGCACCTCGTCGCGGGCGGCGACCGAGTGCTTCCGCACGTCCCGGCGGGAAGACCGGGTGCTCTTGTCGAAGTCCTTGGTCGCCGAGCGGCCGACCTTCGCCAGCTCGTCGGCACCTTCCGTCAGCTTCCGATCGGTGATCTCCACCGCGCGCGCGGCCGCGGCCGCACCGACTCGCGCCGCCTCCGCGGCAAGATCCCGAACCCCGGCCGCCGCCGTCTTCACCGATCGCCCGACCGGAGCATCGCCCTGGCCCATGTGACCACCTCTCACTAGTTCCGCAGGCAGGGGCCTGCTCAGTCTCACTCCACTGGGCTACCCACCAATCGGCCTTCCGGAACCTCCGACCACCCGTCGGTGTGGGTCAGGCCCCACGTCGGGCCGGCTCTTGCCGCGCTGGAGGCGGCGCGCTGTGGTTCCGGAAGCAGCTGAGGACGGTCGCCGTAGGAGTCGAGAGGTCAGCGGCCGAGGACGGCGCGCAGGCCGGGCTGGAGGCGGTCGCCGTGGGCGCGGACCAGGTCGTCGCACAGCTCGAAGATCCGCTCCACCGGCAACGCCGCCGCCGTGGCCGGGTCCGTCATCGCCGCGTGGCGGATGTGGCGCGGGTCGTCCTCGACGGCCGCGCGCACGACGAGGTCGTTCACGCTCAGGTACGTCCGGTTCAGCGCGGCGAGCTGGGGCGGCAGCGCGCCGATCCGGGTCGGCCGGACGCCGGTGCCGTCGACCAGGCACGGCACCTCGACCACCCCGCCGGACGGCAGATTCTCGATCAGGCCCCGGTTGACGACGTTGCCGTAGACCGTCCGCGGAGTGCCCGTGAGGACACTGTGGACGATCTGCGGGGCGTACTCGCCGGTGCCTTCGACGGGCAGCGGCTCGTCGGCCGCGATCGCGTGCCGGGTGCGTTCGTACTCGGCCTCGTTCTCCGCCACGATGTCGAGGTAGGCCCCGATCGGCAGCCGCAGGCGCTCGATCTCGGAGTCGTGCTTGAGGTACCAGGGCACGTACTCGGCGGAGTGCTCACTGGTCTCCGTCGGGTAGTAGCCGAGCCGCCGCAGCATGTCGAACCGGACGCGCCGCCGCAGCTGCTCGTCGCCGGCGGCCAGCTCCCGCAGCCGCGGGTAGAGGTCGGTGCCCGCGTGCTCGAACCGCAGCACCCACGCCTGGTGGTTGACCCCCGCCGCGACGTAGGTGACCTCGTCGAACGGCACCCCGACGAGCTCGGCGAGCCCGTGCACGGTCCAGTACACCGAGTGGCAGAGCCCGACGACCCGGGTCAGCCCGGTGGCTTCGCCCAGGTACTGGACGTTCATCGCCATCGGGTTGGTGTAGTTGAGCAGCCACGCCTCCGGGCAGACGTCGGCGATGTCCGCGCCGAGCTCCTTCAGGAAGGGGAACGTCCGCAGCGCGCGGAAGATCCCGCCGATGCCGAGGGTGTCGCCGATGGTCTGGCGCAGGCCGTGACGCGCCGGGACGTCGAAGTCGGTGCGCGTCGCCTCCCCCATCCCGATCTGGACCATGTTCACGACGAAGTCCGCGCCCGACAACGCTTCCCGCCGGTCGGCGTGCGCGGTGAGCACCGGCTTGACGCCCCGGACGGCGGCGATCCGCCGGGCGGCCGCCAGGGCCGTCGCCAGCCGGTCCGCGTCGATGTCGTGCAGGGCGACGTGCACGCCGTCCAGCTCCGGGTAGGCGAACAGGTCGGCGAGCAGGCCCTGGGTGAACACGACGCTGCCCGCGCCGACGAAGGTGATCTTGGGGGTCATGGAAATCCGATCCGGTGGTTCGAGGTGCGGGTTCAGGCCTTGAGCCCGCTGGAGGTGATGGACTGGACGAAGGTCTTCTGCGCGCCGAGGAAGGCCAGCAGCACGGGCAGCACGGTGATGACGTTGCCCGCCATCACGGCGGCCCAGTTCGTGTGGTGCTGGCCCTGGAACGTGGTGAGGCCCAGCTGCAGCGTGTAGACCGTGTCGTGGTTGACCGCGATCAGCGGCCAGGTCAGGTCGTTCCAGGTGGTCAGGAACGTCAGCACGGCGACCGTGCTCAACGCGGGCCGCGACAGCGGAAGCACGATCGTGAACAGCACGCGCAGCCGCGAGCAGCCGTCGATCCACGCCGCCTCTTCCAGTTCCCGGGGCAGGGACAGGAAGAACTGGCGCAGCAGGAACACCGCGAACGGCGTCACCAGCGACGGCACGATGAGCGCGCCGAGGCTGTCGATCAGGCCGAGCTTCTTCATCACCAGGAACGTCGGGATCATGGTGAGCTGGAACGGGATCGCCATCGTCGCGACCATCAGCGCCAGCAGCGCCCGCGAACCGGCGAACCGCATCCGCGCGAACGCGTACCCGCCCAGCGCGCCGAACAGCAGGTTCGACACCACGGTGACCGCCGAGACGATCAGCGAGTTCCCGAACCAGCGCAGGAAGAGCGCGTTTTCGAAGACGTAACGGTACCCGGCGAAATCCACCCGCGACGGCCACAGCGCGGGCGGGAACCGGTTGATCTCGGCGTTGCTCATCACGGAGCTGAGCAGCAGCCACACCAGCGGCGCCGCGAACACCAGCGCGAGCGGCACGAGCAGCAGGTGCCACAGGCTGAACGGCAGCCGGGGCCGCCGCGGCACGGGCAGCACGCGGGTCGCGGGAACTTCGAGCCGAGCCGGCCGTGTCGTCTGTGTCGGCTGTGTGGTCATCGCAGGGCCTTCCCGGGCCGGCGCAGCACGCGCAGGACGACCACGACGACGAGCAGGGCGAGCGCGAGCACGTAGGCCGACGCGGCGCCGTAGCCGGCGGTGAAGTTCTTGAACGCCTGCTCCCAGACGAAGTAGACGATGACCGTGGTGGAGCCGAGCGGGCCGCCCTTGGTCGTCACGTAGACCAGATCGAACACCTGCAGCGACGTGATCAGCTGCCACAGCACCAGGAACGCCGTCACCGGGGCGACCGCGGGCAGCGTCACGTGCCGCAGCACGCGCCAGGTGCCCGCACCGTCCAGCCGCGCGGCCTCGACCAGCGACGGCGGCACGTCCTGCAGCGCGGCCAGGTAGACCACGACGCAGAAGCCGGTGCCGCTCCACAGCGTGATCCCGACCAGCACCAGCAGCGCCTGCGCCGGGTCGGTCAGGAACCCTTGCGGGGACACGCCGAGGTGGTGCAGCAGCGAGTTGGCCGCGCCGAACTGCGGGTCGAGGATGAAGGAGAACAGCACGCCCTGGGCCGTCGCCGACAGCACGAACGGGATCAGCACCAGCGTCCGGTACAGGCCGACCAGGCGGATGCGCCGGTTCAGCGCCTGGGCCAGCAAGAACCCGAACAAGATGCTGAGCGGGACGTAGAGCACCGTGTACAGCACGGTGTTCCGGATAGCTTCCGCGAAGTGCGGGTCCTGGGCGAGGGCGGCGTAGTTGTCCAGGCCGGTCCAGCGGCTCGGGGTCACCAGGTCGTCGACCTGGAAGGACAGCACCAGCGACCAGGCGACGGGCACCACGCCGAGGCCGAGGATGATGAGGACGGCGGGCGAGACGTAGGCCCACGCCGCCGCGGTTTCGCGGCGGCGCCTGCGTTGGGCGGGGCCCGAGGCGGAGCCTCGGCTTGGCAGGGTGACGGGCCTCGGCAGTCCGGGCATGGCGGCTCCCTATCGCGGAATGATCAGGGCGGCGTTCGCGGCCGCGGCGCAGTCGCGCAGCGCGTCGGCCGGCGTCGCCTGGCCGAGCAGCACGGCGACGATCGCGGTGCCGACGGCCGCCGACACCTGGGGGTAGGCCGGGTGCACCGGCCGGACGCGGGCGTTCTCCAGCGCGTCGACGAAGACGGGCAGGCCCGGGGTCTGCGCGGTCTTCTCCTGCCACGCCGGCAGTTGCTGCGTCCCGCGGCTCAGCGGAAGGCTGCCGGCGCCGTCGTCCCAGCGGACGTCCTGGGCCGGACCGGCCAGCCAGGACAGGAAGGTGCGCGCCGCCTGGACGCGCTCCTCGCCGTTGTCGAACAGCGTCCAGGTGTCCGGTCCGGAGATGGTGCCCGGCCGGCCGCTGAAGCTCGGCAGCGGCACGACCGCGTAGTCGATCCCGGCGTCGGCGATGTCGGGCAGCTGCCACGGCCCGGTCGGGACCATGCCGATGTGGCCCGCCCCGAACGCCTGGTACATCTGCTCGCTGCCGGTCTTCGGGTCGAGGTAGACGGACTTCGCCGCGGCGAGGTCGCGGACGACCTCGAGGGCGCGCACGCCCTGGTCCGCGAACCCGATGCCGCGCCCGCCCGCGCCGATGACGTCGCCACCGAGATCCCACACCATCGGCCAGAACCGCCACACGGTGTCCTCGTCACCGGTGGCGGGCCAAGCGGTGCCGAAGGTGCCGCTGCCCGCGTCGGTGAGTTTCGCGGCCGTGGCGACGAAGTCGGCCCACGTCCAGCCGGCGGCGGGCAGCGGGATCCCGGCGTCGGCGAAGAGGTCCTTGTTGCACACCACGGCCAGGGAGTCGAGCAGCGCCGGGACCGCGCGGGCGCGGCCGTTGACGGTGACCGCTTCCCGGGCGGGCGCCCAGAACCCGGGGCCCGCGTCGACGAGGTCGGTGACGTCGACGACGCTCGGGCTGCGCGCGACGCTGGCCAGGTCCGAGCCGAAGACGTAGGCGATGTCCGGGAACGACCCCGACGCGAGCGCCGCGGTGATCTTCTGGAGCATCGCGTCGGCGAGGACGCCGCCGCCCAGGTCGATCCGGATGCCGGGGTGCGTCCGGTGGAAGTCCGCGACGAGCGCGTCGAGGACATTCTTGCCGGTGTCGGTCTGGCCGTGCCAGATCTCGACGGTGACCGGGCCGCCGGTGGCGCGCGCCGGGCCGCAGCCGGCCACGGCGGCGCCGAGGGCGAGCCCACCGGTGGCGCGCAGGAATCCGCGGCGGTCCATCAGCAGGTCTTGCGGACGTAGCCGGCTTCGCCCTTCGGGACGACGTCGTGGTCGCGGCGCACGATGCTGAGCGAGCTCCACCGGCTGCAGGCGGTCTTCAGCCCGGCGTCGGTGTACTCGATGACGATCACGTGGTCGCCGAACGCGGGGGTGAACTCACCGCAGTTCTTCTGCTGCCCGCACTCTTCGGCGATGGCGAAGTCGAGGCCGTTCGCCTGGCGCTGGTCGGACAGCTCGGAGGTGTTCTTCTGCCCGATCGCCAGGCCCTTTCCGTGGGCGTGCGCGGAGAGCAGGCGGATGTAGGCCTGGGCGTCGCTGTCGGTCAGAAGCCCTTTGGAGCGCGTGAAGCTGTCGTAGTTGTCGGGCTCGATCGCCTGGTAGCCCTTGGCGGCGCAGTCGTCGACCCAGGCGTTGACCTTGGCCGCGACCCGGGTTCGCTTGTCCGCCGTGTGGAGGTCGAGCAGGGCTTCGTCCCAGTCCTCGTCGACGACGACGTTGCCGTTGGCGTCGCGGAGGAGGAGGTCGCCCCACTCCCCTTCGGCGCCGGGCTGGGCCTGGAAGGCGTTGACGTAACAGATGTTGTAGAGGCCCGCGGCGGGCTGGGCGGTGTGGTCGCGGCTGACGACCTTGACGTCGCTCGCCGGGGTGTAGGCGCCGCCGATCTGGTAGTCGAAGCCGGCCTTGACCGGCGGGGGCGTGACGGCGGCGGCCGGTGCCGCGGAGGCGGAACACGCGGTGCCGGCCATGACGAGCGTCGCCAGGGCGGCGCCGGCGAGGAACTGAACGCGGGAAGAGGGCATCATCGAGCTCCGGATGATGGTGGGCACGACCCCGCCTCGGACCACGAGCACGTCCTGGCGACTCAGTCCGGGCTCGCGGCGAAGGCCGACATACCGGCTGGGCGTACCTCTGACGTCGGGGCGTCCGTTCCGACGTGCTCAGCAGTAAAGCGAGCAACACCGGGCATGTCAAGTGCTCGATAGTGCAAGAAGTCCACCCTAAATGGACAGAATTGCGCGTCGCGTGCGGCCTGGTAGAAACAGGACGTCCGATTTTCCGCAGTGCGACCAGGGCTCTCGGGGGTGTGATGACGGCCAGCGCGCCGGGGCCGGTCGAGGCGCAGTTCCGGGCGTCCGTCACCCGGTTCGCCGGACCCGCGCGAGCCGTCGCCACCGGGGCCGTCGGCGTCTTCGGGGTGGTCGCGGCGCCCGGTGCGTTCCCGGCCGTCGGACTGCTCGCCCTGACCCTCGTGGCCGGCGCCGCCGACGTCTTCGCCGGGCGGCGCACGTCGTTCGCGCTGGCGGTGCTGCGGGCCGGGGCGGTGGGCGCGTGCCAGCCGTGGATCACGTCGGTGCCCGGCGCGGCGAGCCTGTGGGCGGTGAACGTCCTCACGATCACCGCGATCACCTGGCAGTGGGAGCACCCGCCGCGGCTGACCGCGCCGGCGCTGGTGGTGCTGCTGGCCGTAGGGATCACCGCGGGCGGCGGGGACTGGCTGCTCGTGGCGCTGCGGGTCGTCGTGGAGAGCGTGCTGGCGCGGCTGGCGTTCGTGCTGCTCGTCCGGTCGACGGCCCGGACGGACGCCGCGCGCGCCGAGCAGGCCGCGCTCGAGCGGGCGGCGGCGCTCGAGGGCGACCGCCGCCGCCGCGAGCGCGAGTACCTGGCGCTGCTGCACGACACGGCGTCGGCGACGTTCCTGGCGGTCGCGTCCGGCGCGGCGGCCGACCCGGGTGCGGTGGCCGGGTACGCGGCCCGCGACCTGGCGATCCTGACCGGCTCGCACCGGGAGGAGGACACCCCGGCGGACCTCGAAGCGGGCCTGCGCGCGACGCTGGCGGGGCGCGCGTTGCCGGTCGTGGCGGTCTGGGAGCCGGTGCCGCTGATCCCGGCGTCGGCGGCGCTGGCGGTGGTGCGCGCGGCCGAGGAGGCGCTGCGCAACGCCGAACGCCATTCGGGCGCGGACTCGGTTTCGGTGCGGCTGGCATCATCGCCGGGCGGAGTGACGGTCACGATCGCCGACGACGGCACGGGCTTCGACCCGGCATCGGTTTCCCCGGCTCGGCGCGGGGTGCGCGGCTCGGTGGTGGAGCGGATGCGCGCGGCCGGCGGCACGGCGGAGGTCACGTCGGCCCCCGGCGCGGGGACGGTCGTGACGTTGAGGTGGTCCGGTGCGTGAGCCGGCGGAGGACAGCGCGGCCGAGGGCGGCGAGGTGGCCGGCCCGGGCTCCTCCGGGCCCACGGAGACCGGCTCCACCGCACCCGGGTTCGCCGCCGCCGCTGCTGCCGGAACCGCTCCCGATCCCATCGCCGCGCCCAGCACCCCAGCGAACACACCCACGCCCGGACCTGTGGCCCGCCCAGCCGCACCCAGTGCCCCCACTGACAAACCCGCCACGCCCGGACCCGCGCCTCACCCCGCCACCGCGCTCGGGTTCGCCACCGCCGCCGCTGCCGGAACCGCTCCGGATCCCATAGCCGCGCCCAGCACCCCGGCGATCACGCCCACCCCCGAGCCCGCAGCCCCCACCGTCGGGCCCAGTGCCCACACCACACCCGGCCCCACGGCCCGCCCCGCCGCCGCAAGCGACACTCCCAGCGACCTCGCCGCGCCCACCGACGCCGCGACTCGGCTCGCCACCCCCGAACCCCCGGCGCGCTCCGCCAGGCCCAGCTTCCCCCCGAACACACCCGCCACTCCCGGACCGACAGCCAGGCCCGCGACCCCACACGACGCCTCCAGCGACCCCGCGATCCGGCTCGCCGCGGCCATCCGGATCGTGCTGCTCGGCGTCACCGGCATCATCCAGCTCGGCCTCGGGATCGCTCCGCTCCTCCGGCACCACTCCTCCTACCGGCCGCCGGTCGCCGCCGATCTCGCCTACGTGACCCTCGCCGGCGTCACCGCCCTTTGCGCCCTCTGGGTGCTGCGGCGCAAGCCGCTCCCCCGGTCGATGGCCGCCGGCGGGACGCTCGTCGTGCTCGCCGCCTCCTCCGCCGCGACCGCCGCGCTGCCGCCGGATGCCTTCTTCCGGGAGCCGCACTGGTCGTTCGGGCTCGTCGGGTGGCACCTGCTCGTGCTGCTCGCCGACCGGCCGCCCGCCCTGCTGACCGCGCTCGCCGCCCACACGGCCGCCAGCGTCACCCAGTTCCTGCTCGGCGGGGCCCCGACGCGCACCGAACTCGGCGACGCCGCGATCGTGCTCTTCGGCGTGACCGTCTTCCAGCTCGCCATCGCCGGGCTGATCCGGCTGCTCGACCGCCGCGCGGGCGAGGCCGCCGCGGCCGCCGCCGAGCGGGAGCGCCTCGCCATCCGGGCCGCCCTCGCCGCGCAGGCCGGGCGGGACCTGCGCACCGGGTTCGCCGAACAGCTCGGCGCCACCCTCCCGCTGCTGGCCGGCCTCGCCGACGGCACCGTCGACCCGCGCACGCCGGACGCCCGCGCCCGCTGCGCGCTGGCCGCCGCGCAGCTGCGGCGGCTCTTCGCGGAGAACGACGACGTGCCCGACCCGCTCGTGCACGAGGTCACCGCGTGCCTCGACGTCGCCGGGCGACGCGGGATCGTCGTGACGCTGGCCGTGAGCGGCGACGTCGTCGACGTCCCGGCCCCGGCCCGCCGTGACCTGACCGCTCCCGTGCTCACCGCGCTGGCCGCCGCCCGCACCCGGGCGCGCGTCAGCGTGCTGCGCACGCCCGAGCTGGTGCGCGTCGCCGTGGTCGCGGACGGTTCCGCGGAAGTGACCGGATCCGCGGCGGTCCCCGTCACGTCCCACTCCCGGGACGGGCAGACCTGGATGGAGGCGCGGTGGCGACCCGAGTGACGGCCGTGGTGGTCGACGACCACCCGGCGGTGCGCGCCGGCGTGACGTACTGGCTGGCGGGCGGCGACCCGCCGATCGACGTCGTCGCCGAGGGCGAGGACGTCAAGGCCGCCTGGCTCGGTGCGGGTGCGGACGCCGACGTGGTGATCTTCGACCTGCACCTGGGCGGCCCCGCGCCGGCGTTCGGCGACCTGCGGCGGCTGGCCGAGGCCGGGCGCCGGGTGGTCGTCTACTCGATGCGCGCGGACGACGAGGTCGCCCTGCAGTGCCTCGAACTGGGCGCGCTGTGTTACCTGACGAAGGCCGAAGGCGCCGGGCACCTGGTGGAAGCGACCCGGGCCGCGGCGCAGGACCGGCCCTACACCCCGCCGTCGCTGGCCGGGGCGCTCGCCGGAGATCGTTCGGAGACTCGGCCCGCGCTTTCGGCGCGTGAGGCCGAGGTGCTCGTCGAGTGGTTCCAGTCGGAGTCGAAGGAGTTCGTCGCGCACCGGCTGGGGATCTCCGCCAGCACGGTGAACTCCCACCTCGAGCGGATCCGGGTCAAGTACGCGCGCATCGGCCGCGAGGCGCCGACGAAGGCCGCGCTCGTCGCCCGGGCCATCCAGGACGGCCTGATCGGCATCGACGATCTGTGACCTCCGTGTGGTGCGAACGGCCCACACCACCGGTGCGGCATTCGGGTTAGCCTCCGGCTGACGGAGCCGCGAGGGCGCACCGTTCCCGGCCGCCGCGACTGCCCTGGGGGCGGCCGCGGCGCTCGGCTCCGCCCGCCCGGAACCCGTCCGGCGGGCTTTCCGAGGAGATCCATGAAGCACGTCCGCACCACCGCCCTGCTCGCCGCCTGCGCCGCCGGCCTCCTGCTGTCCGCGTGCGGCGGGGAGTCCGGCCAGGCCGCGCCCGCCGCCCCCAGCAGCGCTCCCGCCGCCCCGGCGTCCGACTCGGCGTCGGCGTCGCCGGAGTCTTCGACGGGCGCGGCCGTTCCGGCCGGCGACGTCACGAAGCCCGGCACCGAACTGAAGCTCGGCGAGCGCGCGGTCGTCCCGTTCAAGTACGGCACCACCAAGTCCGGCACGATCGCGATCACCGTGACGGCGATCGAGAAGGGCGCCAACGCCGACCTCGCGAAGTACGGCGACAAGGCGAAGGGCATCACGCCGTATTACCTGCGGGCGACGGTCGAGAACGTGGACGGCGCCGACCTGGCCTACGCCTCGGTGAGCCTGCGCGCCCTCGGTACCGACGGCCGTTCGACCGGCGTGATCATCACCGGCAGCACCGACCAGTGCAAGTCCGGCACGGCGGGCAAGGACTTCACCAAGGCGGGCGCGAAGTTCGAGACGTGCACGCTGCAGGGCGCCCGCGAAGGCAGCGAGGTCGGCTCCGCGACGTTCGACAAGGGCGACGGCTACGACAAGTCCCCGGTGGTCTGGAAGAACTAGGGTCGCGCGGCCGGCGGATTTGTCGACAGCGCAGGTAGTGCGCCCCAAGGCCACCTTGGGTGCGTCAGACGCACCGAAGGCCACCTTGGGTGCGTCTCACGCACCGAAGGCCACATTGGGGCGCACTGCCGGGCGAGCCCAGTCCGGTTGTCGGCCACCTTGGGGCGCGCGACGCTAAGTGGTGGACCGCTGAGCTTCCCGTTGCCTCCGGTGGGCGGCCATCCGCACCGGGGAGTTCGCGGCCCCGTCACCCGCGTAACCGCCGATGCGCTGCACCACCTCGAAGAACACCCGGCCGCCGAGCACCACGGTGAAGAAGTGCAGCAGCTCGCCACCCTCGTCGCGGTCGTAGAGCACCGACTGCTGCCGCAACGCCGTCAGCAGCGAGGGGTCCGGGGCCAGCCGGGCGTCGAGGTCGTCGTAGTAGTTGCCGGGGATCTCGAGCAGCGGTGCCCCGAGCTCGCGCATCCGGCGGGCGCTCGCCAGCGCGTCACCGGTGGTCAACGCGACCCGCTGCGGCTCGCGCACCCCCGGGGCCCACTCCCCGCGCCGCAGCAGGGCCGATTCGAGCGCGATGCGGACGCGGCCGGACGGGTCGGCCACCGTCCGGCTGCGCACCAGCCCGAACGGTGCCGCGAACTCCGTCACCGGCTCCGGCTCCAGGCCGAGGACCGCTCGGTAGAACAGCGCCGCCTCGTCGAAGTGGTCGAACGGCTGGGTCAGGGCCAGGTGGTCGATCCCGGTCACCCCGGCTTCGCCGCCCGCCGCCGGGGTCTGCGTGAAGTCGCCGAGCCAGCTGTCCGCGTCGTCGGCGCCGGTGCGGCAGAAGAAGACCGACGTTCCGTCGGGCGCGGCGACCGCCGACAGGTCCGCCTCGTCCGCGCGGTGGCCGCGCGGCAGGATCGGGGCGAGCAGCCGCTGGGCGCGCCGGGCCGAGGCGACCGGGTCGGCGCTCTCGACGGCGACCGCGCCGACCGACGCGCCCCCGGGGCCGGACCGGTTGAGCAGGATCCGCGCGTCTCCCTGCTGCCACAACCGGACGGGCTTGGACCGGTGCCGGCCGGTCTCGGCGAAACCCAGGCCCCGCAACGCTTCCGCCAGGGAGGGCTCCGCTTCGTCGTCGACCGCCACCTCGACGAACGCGTGCCCGGCGAGCGCCGGCGCGGGCGGCAGGTCCGCGACGCCGAGCGTCTCCTGCAGGCCGAGCAGGGACCGCATCGCGTCGACCGCCGCCGGCCCCGGGTCGGCCTGGCGGAAGACGTCGTTGAACACCTCGAGCGACAGCGGCCCGCGGTAGCCGGCCGCCAGCACGTGCCCGGTGAACGCGGTCAGGTCGAACGCGCCCTGGCCGGGGAAGAGCCGGTGGTGCCGGCTCCACTGCAGGACGTCCATCTGCAGCCGCGGCGCGTCGGCCAGCTGCAGGAAGAACAGCTTCTCGCCGGGGATCGTGCGGATCGCGGCCGGGTCGCTGCCCCGCGACAGGATGTGGAAGCTGTCCAGGCACAGCCCGAGCGCGGGGTGGGCGGCGCGGCGCACGATCCGCCACGAGTGCTCGTAGGTGTTGACGAACCGGCCCCACGCCAGCGCTTCGTAGGCGATCCGGATGCCCCGCGCCGCGGCGCGCTCGGCGAGCAGGTGCAGCTGTTCGGCGGCGAGGTCGTCGTCGTCGACCGCGTCCGGGGAGACCGACGAGCACACCAGCATCGTGTCGGCGCCGAGCTGGTCCATGACGTCGAACTTCAGCTCCGCGCGCCGCAGGTTGCGGGCGAGCACGTCCGGCGGGACCGCTTCGAAGTCCCGGAACGGCTGGTACAGGTCGATCGACAACCCGAGCTCGGCGCAGTGTTCGCTGATCTCCTTCGCCGACCACGACGACGCGACGAGGTCGTTCTCGAAGATCTCCACCCCGTCGAACCCGGCCGCGGCGGCCGCGGTCAGCTTGTCCTCCAGGGTCCCGGAGAGACAGACGGTGGCGATCGAACGGCGGGATTCAGTCGAGGACATCGGCGGGCTGCCTTTCCGGAGACGCGGTGAGCTCGGCGAAGTGCCGCGACATCCGCGCGGCGTCGGGTTCGGTACCGGTGAACAGGCCGAACGCCTCGGCGGCCTGGAACACCGCCATCCGGCCGCCGTCGAGCACCCGGGCCCCGGCGGCGCGCGCGGCGCGGACCAGCTCGGTGTCGAGCGGGCGGTAGACCACCTCGGCGACCCACAGGTCCGGGCGCAGCAGCCGGGCGGGCAGCGGCAGCCCCGGGTGGGCCGCCATGCCGGTCGGGGTGGCGTGCACGAGCCCGTCCGCGGCGCCCACCGCCGCTTCGAGATCCGTGCCCGCCGACGCCCGGCCGGTCCCGAACCGGCCGGCGAGGGCGGCGGCGAGTTCCGCGGCGCGGGCGGCGTCGAGGTCGAAGATCCGGACCCGGCCGGCGCCGGCGGTGAACAGGCCGTGGGCCACCGCGGCACCGGCTCCGCCCGCGCCGAGCAGCACGACGGAGCCCAGGTCGACGTCGGGCAGGCCGGTCCGGAGGCCGCGCGCGAAGCCGGACCAGTCGGTGTTGTGCCCGGCCGCGCGGCCGTCCTCGAACACGACGGTGTTGACCGCGGCCAGCGCGGCGGCGTCCGGGGACAGCTCGTCCAAGTGCTCCAGGACCAGCTGCTTGCACGGGTGCGTGATGTTCAGCCCGCGGTACCCCGCGTCGCGAGCCGCGGCCAGCAACGACCCCACTTCGCTGGCCGGCACGCCCAGTTCGTCGAGGTCGAAGCGGGCGTAGACCAGGTCGATCCCGAGCCGGCGGGCCTCGGTCTCGTGCAGCGGCGGGCTCAGCGACGGCCCGATGCCCGCGCCGATCAGCCCGGTGAGCACCGTGCCCGGGTTCGCACGCGCTGCGGGGGCGCGGATCGCGTCGATCGCCGAAGACAAGCTCACAGGCACTCCCGTAATGTACGAACCAGTACGTTATTTGTACCTCATGGTGTCGCCGCCGTGAAGGGCCCGGATCCGCCGCGACGTCCTACAGTGGGCACATCAGCTGAAGCGAGGAAGGAAGTCCGTGGCAGCACCATCGTCGGACGCAGTGGCCAGCAGCGGACCCGCACGCATCCGCGACGCGGACCGCACGCGCGCGGAGATCCTCGACACCGCCGCCCGCGAGTTCGCCGAGAAGGGCTTCGACGGCGCCCGGGTGGACGAGATCGCCGCGAAGACCCGCACCACCAAGCGGATGATCTACTACTACTTCACGAACAAGGACCAGCTGTTCGTCGAGGTGCTCGAGCGGGCCTACACGGTCATCCGCTCCCTCGAGCAGGACCTCGACGTCGACCACCTCGACCCGGCCGAGGCGATCCGGCAGCTCGCCGGGCTCACGTTCGACCACCACGAGTCCCACCCGGACTTCGTGCGGCTGGTCAGCATCGAGAACATCCACCGCGCCGAGCACATCGCGCGGTCGAACGCGCTGTCCAACCTGGCCAACCCGGCGCTCGACGTGCTCACCCGCATCCTCGCGCGCGGCCGCGAAGCCGGCCAGTTCCGCGAAGACGTCGACGCGCTGGACGTGCACATGGCCATCAGCGCGTTCTGCGTGTTCCGCACCGCGAACCGCTACACGTTCAACGCCATCTTCGACCGCGACATGCTCGACCCCGCCTTCCGCGACCACCACCGGCGCATGGTCGCCGACATGCTCGTCAGCTACCTCACGGCGCGCTGAGCCGCACGATCCGGTCCGTCACCGGCGGATACCGCGTGAGCACCTCCGGATCGTGGCCCGGCACGACCAGGCCGCCGCCGGCCAGCTCCTTGACCCGGTCGAAGGCGCCGTACACCCCGGTCATCGAGTGCAGCAGCGGCGCCGGGCGGTCCGTCTCGAGGTTTTCGTGGAAGTGACTGGCGTCCGAGGCCAGCACGACCGGACCGGCGCCGGTTTCGACGCGGACGACCTGCATCCCGGCGGTGTGCCCGCCGACGAGGTGGACGCTGAGCCCCGGCACGACCTCGGCGTCCCCCTCGACCAGGTCGACCGGCCCGGCCAGCACGTGGTCGAGGGCGATTTCGTCGAGCAGCCACCGTTCCCGCTCGATCCGCTTCGCCCACGGACCGGTCCAATAGTCCACTTCGGACCGTTGGACGACGAACCGCGCGCCGGGGAAGTCCGCCACCGTGCCGCAGTGGTCGTAGTGCAGGTGCGTGAGCACGACGTGACCGACCGTCCCCGGGTCGACGCCCAGCTCGGCGAGCAGCCGGACGGGCTCGACGTACTCGAGCCCGTCCACCTGCCTCGCCCGCTCCGCCCGGATGCCCGCGTCGACGACCACCGTGTGCTCCGGCGACACCGCGAGCCACACGTAGTAGGCGGTCGGGTGGGGGTGCGCGGAATCCGCGCTGTAGCCCAGGAAATGCTCACCGCGGTAGCCCGTGCGTCGGCCGTAGCAGAGCGCGTAGACGTCGAACTCGCTCACTGCGGAACGCTGACCTCGGTGCGCGCCGGTTCCTTGAGGCCCAGCCGCGCGGTCGGCACCCGGTAGGTCTCCTTCCCGGTGGCCACGGCGATGATGTTGACCAGGCACAAGGCGGCGGTGAAGACGGCGACGCCCAGCCAAGCGCCCCGGCCCGTGCCCGTGACCCCGACCGCGATGGTGGGCAGGAACCCGCTGATCGCGAACCCGATCTGCGTCCCGATCGCGGTGCCCGACAACCGCACCCGCGCGGGGAACATCTCGCCGTAGAACGACGGCCACACGGCGCTCGTGGCGGTGTAGACGATGCCGAACATCCCGATGCCGACGACGAAGATCCAGAGGTAGCTGCCGGCCGCGATGGCGCCCAGGTACGGGAAGATCAGGATCGCGCAGCCCAGCGAGCCGGCCATGAAGATCCGCTTGCGCCCGACGCGGTCGGAGAACTTGGCCCACAACGGGATGGTGACCACGGCGGCGACGTTGGCCAGCACGCCGACCCACAGCATCGGCGTCTTGCTCAGGCCCACCGTGTTGACGGCGTAGCTGAGCGCGTAGACGGTGAAGATCGTGCTGACGGAAGCGATCAACGCGGCCACGACCACGCGCAGGACGTCGGCCCAGTGGTCGCGCAGCAGCACGGCCAGCGGCAGCTTCACCACTTCCCCACTGGCGACCTCCTCCTGGAAGACCGGCGTCTCGTCCAGCGAGCGGCGGATGTAGTACCCGACCAGCACCACGACGGCGCTGAGCCAGAACGGGACCCGCCAGCCCCAGGACAGCAGCTCTTCCTGCGGCAGCGCGGCCACCGGCAGGAACACGGCGGTGGCCAGGATCTGCCCGGCCTGGGTCCCGCTGAGGGTGAAGCTCGTGTAGTAGGCGCGCCGGTGCTCGGGCGCGTGCTCGAGGCTCATGGAGTTCGCACTGGCCTGCTCACCGCCGGCGGACAGGCCCTGCAAGAGCCGCAGCGCGACCAGCAGGATGGGCGCGGCCACGCCGATCGTCCCGTAGCCCGGCAGGCAGCCGACGAGCACTGTGGACAGTCCCATCAGCAGCAAGGTGGCCAGCAGCACGCGTTTGCGGCCGAACTTGTCCCCCAGGTGTCCCAGCAGCAGCGCACCGAGCGGCCGCGACACGTAGCCGACCCCGAAGGTCGACAGCGCAAGCAGCGTGCCGGTCGCCGGCGAGGAGGCCGGGAAGAAGATCTTGTTGAAGACCAGCGCGGCGGCCGTGCCGTAGATGAAGAAGTCGTAGTACTCGAGGGCGCTGCCGATCCAAGCGGCCAAGGCGGCCTTGGCCGGCCTGCCCACGGGCGCGGGTGCGCCATCCGGACGATCGGTCACGTCAATCTCCTCCGCGGGTGCGCCGGTGCAGTCCAGGTAACTAACCGGTCAGGTATGTACCGTACGGTTAATTAGAGAGATTGAACGGCGGCCGCGAGGTTGTCAAGTACCGATTTTCCGGCGCTGGGGGCCGAGTTGATCGTCTTGCATGGCCGGGTGCATAGGGCGTTATACGGTCGGCTGGCCGGGCAAGTGCCGGCCCGGCTCCGGGTGGCACGGCTGGGTCGCTGCGGGCGGCCAGGTGCGGACTGAAGGGGCCCTTCCTCGCGTCTGATGCAAGGAAGGGCCCCTTCAGCGCACTTCCGGACCCGGCATCGGAAGCGGCCGGAAACGCGCTACACCCGGCGAGCCCCCGCGGGTTAAGCTGCCGTCGTGCCTCTCACCGTCCGCTTCGCCCGTGGCCGCCGGCCGCGTGGCTGTCAAGCGCCCGCGCGGCGGGTGCGGGGACGGCGGGTGCGGTATGCGATCGGCTCCGAGGCGGGCCAGGTCGACGGGATGCGATGGCAGCGTGCGCCGCGCGTCACGAGGGATCGCTGAGGAAGTTCCTCCTCGGTGAGCCCGCGTGTTCGTGCGCTCCGGTGATCCCCGACCAGCCACGAACCCACCCAGGAGCACATCGCCATGAACCACGGCTTCTTCTTCCCGGCCGCGCCGGGAACCCCGCCCACCGCCGAGGGCTACTTCGGCGCCTTCGGCGGCCAGTTCGTCCCGCAGGCGCTCGTCGCCGCGATCGACGAGGTCGCCGCCGAATACGAACGGGCCAAAGCGGATCCCGCCTTCATCGCCCGGTTCGAGGACCTGCTCGCCCACTACGTCGGGCGCCCCAGCGCGCTCACCGAAGTGCCGCGCTTCGCCGAACACGCGGGCGGCGCCCGCGTTTTCCTCAAGCGCGAAGACCTCAACCACACCGGCTCGCACAAGGTCAACAACGCGCTCGGCCAGGCACTGCTCGCCCAGCGGATGGGCAAGACCCGCGTCATCGCCGAGACCGGCGCCGGCTCGCACGGCGTGGCCACCGCCACCGCGTGCGCGCTCACCGGCCTCGCCTGCACCGTCTACATGGGAGAGACGGACATGCGGCGCCAGGCGGTCAACGTGGCGCGGATGGAACTGCTCGGCGCCGAGGTCGTCCCGGTGACGTCCGGCTCCCGGACCCTCAAGGACGCCATCAACGAGACGTTCCGCGACTGGGTCGCCCGCGTCGAGGACACGCACTACCTGTTCGGCACCGTCGCCGGGCCGCACCCGTTCCCGGCCATGATCCGCGACTTCCAGCGCGTCATCGGCGTCGAAGCGCGCCGGCAGCTCCTGGAGCGCACCGGTCGGCTGCCCGACGCCGCCATCGCCTGCGTCGGCGGCGGGTCCAACGCGATCGGCCTGTTCCACGCCTTCCTCGACGACCCCGGCGTGCGCCTCGTCGGCTGCGAAGCCGCCGGCCACGGGGTGCGCAGCGGGAAGCACGCGGCGTCGCTGTCGGCGGGCGAACCGGGTGTGCTGCACGGCTCGCGCTCCTACGTCCTGCAGGACGACGAAGGCCAGATCCTCGAAGCCTGGTCGATCTCGGCCGGGCTCGACTACCCCGGCGTCGGCCCGGAGCACGCGCACCTGCACGACTCCGGCCGCGCCGGCTACCGCCCGGTCACCGACGACGAGGCCATGCACGCGTTCCGCCTGCTCGCCGTCACCGAGGGCATCGTCCCCGCGATCGAAAGCGCGCACGCGCTCGCCGGAGCCGTGCAGGTCGGCGCCGAACTCGGCCCGGACGCCCTCCTCCTGGTGAACCTCTCCGGCCGCGGGGACAAGGACCTGGACACCGCCTCCGTCCACTTCGGACTGGAGGGTGCGCGATGAGCCTGCGGCTGCTCACCGAAACGCTCGCCCGGACGAAGCGAGCCGGCCGGGCCGCGCTCATCGCGTACCTGCCGGCCGGGTTCCCCACCGTCGACGGCGGGATCGCCGCGCTCCGGGCCACGCTCGACGCCGGCGCGGACATCGTCGAAGTCGGCCTGCCCCACAGCGACCCGGTGCTGGACGGCCCGGTCATCCAGACGGCCGACGACCTCGCGCTGCGAGGCGGGATCCGGATCGCCGGCGTCCTGCGCACGGTCCGCGAAGTCCACGCCGACACGGGCAAACCGGTGCTGGTGATGTCGTACTGGAACCCGGTGTCCCGCTACGGCGCCGAGCGGTTCGCCCGCGAGCTGGCCGCGGCCGGCGGCGCGGGCTGCGTCCTGCCGGACCTGCCGGTGGCGGAGTCCGCGTCGTGGCGCCGGCAGGCCGCGGCGCACGGACTGGCCACGGTGTTCGTCGTCGCACCGAGCAGCACGGACGCGCAGCTGGCGGAAACCGCCGCGGCGGGCACGGGGTTCGTCTACGCGGCCGCGCTGATGGGCGTCACGGGGACGCGGGCGTCGGTCGACGAGGCGGCCGGGGTCCTGACACGCCGCCTCCGCGCGGTCACGGAGCTGCCGGTCTGCGTCGGCATGGGGATCGCGGACGCGGGCCAGGCCACCGAGGTCGCCGGGTTCGCGGACGGCGTGATCGTGGGGTCGGCGCTCGTGGAGACGCTCCTCGAAGCACGCGACCCGGCGGCGGGAACGGCCGCGCTCGAGCGGCTCACGAAGCGGCTCGCGGCCGGAGTGCGCCGGGCCTGACGGGTGCCGGGCCGCGCCACGCCGGTGCGGCCCGGTACCGGTCGTCGGAGCTGGACTCGGCGGGCGCCGGTTCGCCGGTCGAGGCCGGCACGGCGATCGTGCGGCGCACCGCCATCGGTGGGACCAGCGGACCGTCGCCGTTGCTGCTGGACCGGTCGGGTGAGCCGATCGGGCGGGGTGCGCTGGAGTACCTGGTGAAGTCGTGTCGCCAGGGGCGGAGTGCGACCCCGCCCGCGTTGCGGAGCGGACCAGGTCCCTGTCCTCCGGAAGGGGATCGCGCGCGACCGGGGAGTTGATCAAAGTTCCTGCGGTACGGTGGAATCCGGCTTTCCGAAGGGGGCGGGGTCACCGTTGGGCCGTGCCGGAACCACCGCGGGATCTCCGCGCACCGCCGCTGCCGACCGTGCCGGGAACCTCGTCGCGCTGAGCCGGCTGGCGGCCGGAACCGGTGCGGTCGAAGAGATTCTCGGCTGGCTCGCCGGGCGCACCGGCGGGACCGTGGCTCTGCTCGGCAGCGACGGCAGCGTCGTGGCCGGGGCGCCGGGGCGGCCACTCCCCCGGCCCACGGTCCTGGCCGCGGCCGCCACCGAGGTGGCCCGCATGCACCGGCGCGGGACTTCCTCGGCCGTTCTCGGCCGTGAGCCGGACACCGTCGACCTTCTCCGGCTCGGCACGGAGACCGGCACGTTCCTGCTGGTCTCGGGATCGGAAGACCGCCGGCACGGTGTCCTGCTCGCCGACGCCGCCCGCGTCCTGGACCTGTGCTGGCGGCTCCAGGAGGCCGAACGGACCAGCCGGCGGGTCACCTCGGCCATGGCGCACGGCCGCGAAGCCGTGCTCCACCTGCTCATGGCCGGCAGCCTGGCCGCGGCCCGGCGGATCGCCGCGACGCTGGGACCCCGCCTGCCCGACCGGTCGCGGGTGTACGTCGTGGAATGCCCGGCCGGCCGGCGTCACCACGTCGCGGACCGGATCGAGCGGTTCGCCGGGCGACGGGCGTGGATCGTGCCCTGCCCCGTGCACCCCCACCACCTCATCGCGCTCGTGCCGCCCGGGCGCGGTGCCGCCCTGGACCGGGTGATCGCCGAAACCGTCCCCGAGGCGCGCGTCGGCGCGAGTGACGAGCTCCCGCTGAGCGACACCGCGATCGGCTACGAGCAGGCCTTCCACGCCCTCGCGGTGGCCCGCGGCGTGCCCGGCCGGTACGCCCGGTTCGACCGGCACACCGACCTCACCCCGCTCGTCGACGGCGTCGGACACGCCTGGGCCGCCGGGTTCCTGGCGCCCTGCCTGTCCCACACCCCGGCCCGGCGCGCCGACCCCGGCGCCGAAGAGCTCCTCGCCACCCTGTACTCCTGGCTCACCTTCGACAACGGCGCGAACCGCCACCTCAAGATCCACCGCAACACGCTCTCGGCCCGCCTGCACCTGCTCGACGGCCTGCTCGGCGTGGACCTGACCCGGGTGTCCGACCAGTCGGCCGCCTGGCTGGCGCTGCGGCTGCACTCCGCCCCTCGCGCCACCCCCACCGCACCGGACGCGACCGTCACCCTCGATCGGCTGCTGGCCACCCCGGCGGCGAAAGTCTGGGCGCGGTCCCGCCTCCGTCCCCTCGAGCATGCCGGCCCGCCGGCCGGCCTCGAGACGCTCCGAGCCTGGCTGCGCGCCGACACCCGGCTGCCCGCGACCGCCGCCGCGCTCGGCATCTCCGCTCCGGCCGTGCGCAAGCGGCTGGCCCGGATCGAGCAGGCGCTCGGCCGTTCCCTGCTGCACGCGCCCAGCGCCAAACACGAACTCTGGCTCGCCATGCGGGCCACCGGTTCGCTGTGCCCCGGGTAGGTTCGCGAGCCGTGGTCCTCGTCGATGGGAAGGACACACCATGAATCCCGAGCCGAGTGCGGATCGCCGCCGGCAAGCACTCCAGGACCACGTCCGGCAGCTGGCGGAATGCGCCCGCGCGGCGGGTGCGGACGCGGCGGTGCCGACCTGCCCCGGCTGGACCGTGACCAGCCTGGTCGAGCACGTCGGCCAGACCCTGCACTGGGTGTCCGAAATCGTCGAACGCCGCATCACCGACCCCGCCGGGCTGCCGGCCGGGGTCGCCGAGCTGCCCGCCGACCCCGTGACCTGGCCGGCGTGGCTGTCCGGCGCCGCCACCCGTGCGGCCGGGGCCTGCTCCGGTGCGGCGCTGGCGGCCCCGGTGTTCAACGCCGCCGGCGACGACCGGACCGGTGCGCGGTTCTGGCTCGACAGCCTGCTCAACGAGGCGGTCGTGCACGGCTTCGACGCGGCCGCGACCGCCGGCCACGATCACGACGTGGACACCGACGTCGCCGCGGCGCTCATCACCAACCACCTGGCCATGCTCACCTCGCCGACCTGGACGGCCCGGCGCCCGGACTCCGTGGCCGCGCTGCGGGGCACCGGCCAGACCCTGCTCTGGCGTGCCACCGGCGACCCCGGCCTCGAATGGCGCGTCGAACGCCACCCCGGCGGTGCGCGCCGGCAGCCCGGCGGCGGCACCGCCGACGTGATCGTCCAGGGCCCGGCGAAGAGACCGGCCACGTCACCATCGACGGTGACGCCGAGCTCGCCCGGCACTGGGTCGAGCACACCGCCCACGTCGCGGGCTGACGGCGTCACCCCGCTTCACCGGGCACCGGGAAACCGCCGCGGCCGCTCACTGTGCACTCTGTGACTCGCCTCGTCGCGCGGCGAGCGGCTACCGTCGGGACCCGGTAACCGGGGAAGGTCGACGCTCGCCGGCCGGCCTGGGGGTGCGGCCGGAGAGCGTTCACCGGCAGCGCCGGGGTCTCCGCGGCCGTACGCTGGTGACGGCGTGAGCCGCTGAGCCGAGGAGACACCGTGGACCAGCAGGGCCTGGCGACCGTCCCGAGCAAGTGGCCGGTGGACGCGACCGTCGAACGGCTCGAGCGGGCCATCACCGCCGCCGGGCTCGTCGTGTTCGCCCGGGTCGACCACGCCCGCAACGCGCACGAGATCGACCTGGCCCTGCGGCCCACGTTCCTGCTCATCTTCGGCAACCCGCGCGGCGGCACCCAGCTGATGCAGGAGAACCAGGTCGCCGGCCTCGACCTGCCGCTGAAGTTCCTCGTCTGGGAGGATGAGGACGGCCGGGCGTGGGTGACCTACACCGAGGTCGGCTGGATCGCGCGGCGCCACGGCCTTTCCCCGGCGACGGCCGGCGTCGTCACGGCGACCGCCTCCGCCGTCGAGCGCTTGGCGCGCCAGGCGACCCAGGACTGACGGTCACGCCGTCGCGCGCCGGAGCACCAGCCACGCCGCGCCGCCGAGCGCCAAGGCGAACGCCAGCGGATAGACGGTGTACAGCGCGAACGACGGCTGGCCGCCGAAGAAGTCGCCGATCGCGGGCCACCAGCTCCGCTGCGACACCAGGATCTTGGTCCCGGCGAGCAGCGCGACGGCACCGGCGAGGGCGAGGTAGATCCCCGTCTGCCGCCAGCGCTGGAACACCACGCCCGCCAGCACCCCGATCGCGGACACCGCGACCAGCGGTCCACTGTAGACGAACCACAGCGCGGCCGGGCCGTGCGAACCCAGCACTTCCAGCCCGAAGATCTGCGCGTCCCGGCCCCAGCCGCCGGTCGAGCGCTCGGCGACGTCCAGCGCCACCATCGCGAGCCCGAGGACCAGGGCCTGGCCGAGGACGACCAGCGCGGTGGCCGCGGCGAACGTCCGGCGGGTCACGCCGAGCCCCAGCGCGAAGGGGAACACCTGCGTCATCGACTGCAGGTGCGCCGGCGCGACCACCCCCCACACCGCCGGCAGCAGGTAGATCTCGTGCGCGCCGAGCGCGCCTTCGCCGTTGGAGACGTCGATGCCCCAGCCCAGCAGCGGCAGCAGGGCCAGCAACCCCAGCGGATAGGCGAGCAGGACCGGCCAGTGGACCAGCTGGATCCGCGCGACGTCGAGCACGCGTGTCATCAGGATTCCTTCCCGGCGGCGACCGGCCCGCCGCGGCCTTGGGTGGTGCGGACGACCAGCTGCTGCAACGAAACCGGCTCGAAGTCCAGGCCGGGCTCGTACCGGTCCCGCGCGCCGGTGAGGGTGACGCGCAGGGAGCCGCCGATCCGCTCGCGGTGCAGTTCCCGGTGGCCGGCGGCGAAGCGCTCGACGGCCTCGGCGGGCCCGGTCACCGCGACGGCCTCGCCGCGCAGCGACTCCGCGTCGGTGTCGAGCAGCACCCGGCCGCAGTCGAGCAGCACGACGTGCTCGATGAGGGTGTCGACCTCGTCGATCAGGTGCGTGGAGAGCACGATCGTGCGCGGGTGCTCGGCGAAGTCGGCCAGCAGCCGGTCGTAGAACAGCTGACGCGCGACGGCGTCGAGGCCGAGGTAAGGCTCGTCGAACAGGGTCAGCGGGGCCCGCGAAGCGAGCCCGATGACCACCCCGACCGCCGAGAGCTGACCGCGCGAGAGCCGGCCGATCCGGCCGCCGGCCGGGACGGCGAAGTCCGCCAGCAGCTCCGCGGCGTAGGCGTCGTCCCAGTCCGGGTAGAGCAGTTCGGCGGCCCGCAGCGCGTGCTTCACGCGGAACTTCTCCGGGTAGTGCTGGCTTTCCTTGATGAAGCAGACCCGCGAAAGCACGTCGGCGTTCTCGTACGGGTGCTGCCCGAAAACCTCCACCGTGCCCCCGGTCGCGAAGGCCTGCCCGGTGAGGATCCGCATCAGCGTGGTCTTGCCGGCGCCGTTGCGGCCGAGCAGGCCGTGGATCGTGTTCCCGGCGAGCTCCACGCTCACCCCGTCGAGCGCGGCGAGCGGGCCGTAGCGCTTCGTCACCCCGGTCGTGCGCACCACGTTCATCGCTGCGGCTCCCAGACGTCGATCAGCTTCTTGATCTCCTCGGCGTCCATGCCGAGCTTGCCCGCCTCCGCCATCAGCGGGGCGAGGAACTGCCGCGTGAAGTCCCGCCGCCGCCGCTCCAGCAGCTGCGCGCGGGCGTCCGTCGCGACGAACATGCCGATGCCTCGTCTCTTGTAGAGGATCCCGTCCGCGACGAGCTGGTTGATGCCCTTGGCCGCGGTCGCCGGGTTGATCCGGTGGAAGGCCGCGAGCTCGTTGGTGGAGGGCACCTGCGTGTCCGCGGCCAGGCTGCCGTCGACGATCGAGTTCTCGATCCACTCGGCGATCTGCAGGAACAGCGGCCGTCCGTCGTCCTTCACGCCGACCACCGCGCGGGACGGTTCGTCGGTTCATTACTCATGTAGCTAACCATGGAGCCTCCGCCAGCCGCTGTCAAGGCCGGGACCGCACCCCGTCTTCACGACGTCCCGAGCGCGTCGCCGTAACAATCCCCGTCTGGCGGCGACCTGGATACGGCAAGCCGACACGAAGGGGACGTGATGCGAGTTCTGGTGGTGGCCGGGGTGGCCGGTCTGCTGTCGTTGACCCTCACCACGCCGGCGCGGGCTGTCGGCGTGCCGGAACAGTGGTCGGCCGGCCCGTTCACCGCGCAGGTCGCCGTCATGGCCGGGGACGTCGACGGCGACGGCAAGGACGACCTCGTCAGCTACAACACCTACCTGTACGGGTGCTACGTGAAGCTGTCGACCGGTTCGGCCTTCCAGGCGCAGCAGAACTGGGGCGCGGGCAACTTCCTGAGCACCGGCTTCAACGGCAACGCGAACTTCGTCGGCGATGTGGACAACGACGGGCGCGCGGACGCCATCGCGGTCCGGCGGCCCACGGCTTCGACCCCGCGCGGCATCTTCGTGGCGCGGTCGATCATCGACTACTACGGCGTCGAACGGTTCGGGACGCCCACGCAGTGGCTGAACAACACGATCGCCGGCGACTACGGGAACCTGGCGGCGGACCTGGACGGTGACGGGGACACGGACGTGATCGGCCTGTTCGACGTGGCCACCCTCGCGGCCCGGTCGAACGGCACCTCGACGCTGCCCCTGACGGCGTGGGCTCCGCCGATCCGCGGCGAGAAGGCCACGCTGGCGGCGGACGCGACCGGCGACGGCAAGGCCGACTTCATCCTCGTCGACGCGGGCGGCACGAGAGTGGTGCCGGGAAACGCCAACCGCTGGTTCGACACCCCGGCGCAGTGGTCGGCGATGCCCTTTTACGGCACCAGGAAGACCCTGACCGCGGACATCGACGCCGACGGGGACGCGGACCTCATCGCCGTCGGCGACACGGATGTGCGGGTGATGCGCTCCACCGGCGCGGGCTACGCCGCGCCCGAGCTGTGGTACGCCGACGCGTTCGCCGGCACGAAGGAGACCCTGACGGCGGACGTGGACGGCGACGGGGACGCGGACCTGGTCGCGGTGAACGACAACGACGTCTGGGTGCTGCGCTCGCAGTAGATCCGCTTCGCCGGCCCAGGCCGCCCGCGCAGCGCGGGCGGCCCGCCGGGTGTCTCGTCGCTCAGCCCGTCAAATCGCCTTCCCGCTCGTTGCGTCCGGCGTAGTGGGCCAGCTTCTCCTCGTCCACCGTCACGCCCAGCCCCGGCCCGGACGGCACCCGCAGCCGGCCGGCCGTGAGCTCCAGTGGCTCGACGATGTCGTCCGCGTGCAGGTAGTACATGCTGTCGATCGCCCGCGACAGCACCGGCGTGCTCGCCACCACCGCCAGGTGCGCCGCCGTCGCGATGCCGAGCTCGCCGCCGCTGTGCAGGTTCATCCCGAGGCCGAACGTCTCGCAGTGCGCGGCCAGCGCCTTCGTCGCCGCGATCCCGCCCCACTTGTAGACGTCCCCGTGGATCACGTCGACCGCGCCGAGGCGGACCGCCGGCGCGAACTCCTCGAAGCGGACCACGCACATGTTGGTGCACAACGGGATCCGGACCCTCGCCCGTACCTGGGCCATCCCCTCGATGCCGACGCAGGGGTCTTCGAGGTACTCCAGGTCCAGCTCCTCCAGCGCCAGCCCGGCGCGGATCGAGTCGGGCACCGACCACGCCGCGTTCGGGTCGACGCGCAGCTCGACGTCCGGGAGGGCCCGCCGCAGCTCGCGCATGATCGCGACGTCGCCGCGGACGTCGGTGGTGCCCTTGAGCTTCACCGCCGTGAACCCGCCCCGCGCGACCACCTTCGCCGCGTGTTCGGCGATCCCCTGGGCCAGTTCGCGGCCCGTCGCGCCGGGGGCGTCGGCGCGCGTGACGAGCGCCGTGATCGGCACGTCGTCGCGGACGCGGCCGCCGAGCAGGTCGGTCACGGACTGGCCGGTGACGTGCCCCATCAGGTCCCAGCACGCGACGTCGAGGGCGGCCAGCGCCGCGTAGCCGAGGTAGCCGTGGAAGAACGGCACCATGTGGTGACGCCGGTGGAACGCCTCGAGCGCGAACGGGCTCCGCCCCACCAGCTCCGCGCCGAGCTTGCGGACCAACTCGGCGACCGGGCGGCCCCACATGGTCTCGCCCCAGCCGGTCACGCCGGTGTCGGTGCGCAGCCGCACCACCGTGCGGGTCTCGCCCGTCTTGGTCTCGAACGAGCTGGTGAACGGGTTGGTCAACGGCAGGTTCACGACCCAGGCGTCGACTTCGGTGATCTTCATGCCTCCCCTTCGGCGTGGGTTGCGCGGGTGGCCGCGTCGAACGCGCGGATCGCGCCGGCGAGGGCGGTCACCCGGTTTTCGAGCAGGCCGGCGCCACCTTCGGCGGTCGCGCCGGTGGCGTCGTCGGTGCTGCCGCCCACGCGGGCCCATTCGCCGTGGCGTTCGGCGGTCAGGCCCGGGTACGGCGGTTCGGCGAACAGCGGCGGCGGCACCACTTCGGGCCGCGGCTCGGGCGGGCGGACCAGGTCCGCGTGCGCCGCGAGCATCAGCGACGTCTCGTAGTGCCCCGCGTGCCCGGGTGAGCCGCTGTGTTCGCCGAGCGAGAAGTAGGAGCACGCCCCGAGCGCGACGTCGGCGCGGAGCGCGTACTCCTTGACCGCCAGGCGCATGATCTCGTCGTTGCCGCCGTGGCCGTTGACCAAGAGAACGCGCCGGAACCCGCTGGTGGCCAGCGAGTCCAGGACGTCGGCGAGCACGGCCCGCAGCGTCGCCGCGCGCAGCGACACCGCCGCGGCGAACAGGTGGTGCGGGCTGTGGCCGAACGGCAGCGCGGGCAGCCGCACCACGGCCGGCTCGCCGCCGAGGCGCTCGAGCGCCCGGTCGGTGACCGCCTCGGCGAGCATCGTGTCGGTGCCCATCGGCAGGTGGCCGGCGTGCTGTTCCTGCGAACCGATCGGCAGCACGGCGATCGCCGTCCGCGCCGCCGAGCGCACCTCCCGCCAGGTCATCCGCGTCAGTTCGGGCATCTGGTCTCCCCTCTCGCTCCCGGTCGTGGCATCGTGACTCCCATGAGCACCGGCGAACGCCCGGCCCTGCGGCTGGTTCCGGCGCCGGCCGCGACCGAGGCCGGCGGGCCGCTGCTGGGTGCCGTCGAGCTGCTGCCCGGCCGGGTCCGGGCGGCACTGGTCGAGCTGTCCGGCGCGGTCGTGTGGCGCGCGGAGGCGACGTACCCGCGCGGCACGGCGGACCGGGCCGAGATCGACACGGCCCTGGCCGCGGTCGCGCGGTTCCCCACCCGGCCGGTCGGCGTCGGCGTGGCGGCGGCCGGGCTGGTCGACGCCGGGGCGGGCGTGATCATCGAAGTCAACGAAGTGCCCGCGCTGCACGGTTATCCGGTCGCGGCTGTGCTGTCCACTGTGGCCGGTGTGCCGGTCCACGTCGAACACCGGGCGCGGCTGCAGGTCCTGGGCGACCGCTGGTTCGGCGAAGGCCGCGGCCGCACCGCGTTCGCGTCCGTCTCCACCGGCGAGGTGCTGGGCGTGGGGATCCTGTACGGCGGCGAGGTGCTGGCCCCGCCGGGCGGCCGCAGCGGCGCGCACATGACGGTCGCCGCGAGCGGGCGCCCCTGCACGTGCGGCGCGCGGGGCTGCTGGAAGACCGTCGCGACGACACCGTGGCTGCGCGCCGAGGCCGACCGGCGCGGCCTGCCGGCGCGCTCGGTGCGCGAGCTGGCCGGGCACCCCCTGCTCGACGAGTACGCCGCCAACATCGCGCTCGGGCTGGTGAACATCCAGCAGTTGTTCGCGCCGGGCCTGTTCGTGCTGCACGGCGAGGCCGCCGACGGCGGCGAGCGCTTCCGGTCGCGCATCGAGGAGCGGCTGCGGGAGGACTCGTCGTGGGCGAGCGGAGCGGAGCCGCCCCGGGTGGTGGTCAGCCCGGGCCCGGCCGACGACGTCGCCCTCCTCGGCGGCGCCGGGCTCGTGCTCTCGCACCACTGACCCGCTCACCCGGCCGCTCGTCGACGAGCCCGACACGGAACCACCGCGCCCGACAAACCGCCCGCGTACCCACAGACCGGGCTCGCACTCCCCCACCACCGACCCGCTCACGCCGTCACCCGCCGCGCCGACCGCGGATCCGGGTTCGGCACCGCGTCCGACACGCCACCCGTATACCCGCAGACCGGCCACGCACTCCCCCACCACCGACACCCTCACCCCGACACCCGCCGCCGCGCCAACCGTGGATCCGGGTTCGGCACCGCGTCCAGCAGGCTGCGCGTGTACTCGTGCGACGGTGCGCGGAACAGCTCGGCCGCCCCTGCCAGCTCGACGATCTTCCCGGCGCGCATCACCGCGACGCGGTCGGCGATCTGCTGCACCACCGCGAGGTTGTGCGACACGAACACGTACGTCAGGTCCAGCCGCTTCTGCAGGCCCGCCAGCAGGTCCAGCACCTGGGCCTGCACCGACACGTCCAGCGCGCTGGTCGGCTCGTCGAGCACCACCAGCCGCGGCTCGAGCGCCAAGGCCCGCGCGATGGAGATGCGCTGGCGCTGCCCGCCGGAGAACTCGTGCGGGTAGCGGTCCTGCACCTGGGGTGGCAGGCCGACCGCGTCGAGCAGCTCCGCGACGCGGTCGCGCACCCGGGCCCGGCCCCTCCGCCCACGCAGTGCCGCGTCGTGCGTCACCAGCGGCTCGCCCACGATCTCCGTCACGCGCAGGCGCGGGTTCATGCTCGAATACGGGTCCTGCAGCACCACCTGCATCTCGCGCCGCACCTTCCGCAGCCGGCGCGGCGGCAGCGTCGCCAGGTCGGCGCCGTCGAAGCGGACCGTGCCCGCGGTGGGTTCGGCCAGCCGCAGCAGCAGCCGGGTCAGGGTCGTCTTGCCGCTGCCGGACTCCCCCACCACGGCCAGGGTTTCGCCCGCGACGACGTCGAGGTCGACCCCGTCCACCGCGGGCAGCGCGCCGTAGTCCTTGCGCAGCCCGCGGATCTCGACCAGGTTCGTCATACCCGCTCCAGCTTCGGTGTCGCACGCAGCAGCTCGCGCGTGTAGTCCTCCCGCGGTGCCTCGAACAGCGGCACCACTTCGCCGGTCTCCACGACCCGCCCGGCGTTCATGACCACGACCCGGTCGGCGACTTCGGCGACGACGCCCAGGTCGTGGGTGATGAGCAGGATCGCCATGCCGTGGCGCCGCTGCAGGTCCACCAGCAGGTCGAGGATCTGCGCCTGCACGGTGACGTCGAGCGCCGTCGTCGGCTCGTCGGCGATGAGCACCCGCGGCCGGCCGACCAGCGCCATCGCGATCATCACGCGTTGCCGCAGCCCGCCGGAAAGCTGGTGCGGGTACTGGGAAGCCCGGCGCTCGGGGTCCGGGATGCCGGCTTCCCGCAACGCTTCCACGGCCGCCGTGCGCGCCTCGGCCCGGGACGCGCCCCGGTGCTTCCGGACGACTTCGGCGACCTGGGCACCGACCCGCTTCACCGGGTTCAGGCTGGTCATCGGGTCCTGGAACACCATCGCGACGTCGTTCCCGCGAATCCGCCGCAGGTCCTTTTCGGACAGTCGAAGAACGTCCCGCCCGTCCAGCAGGATCTCGCCGCCCGCGTAGACGCACGGCGGTTCGGGGTTGAGCCGCAGGACCGACAGCGCCGTCGCCGTCTTGCCGCTGCCGGACTCCCCGACCAGCGCCAGCGTCTCGCCTTCGGCCACCGTCAGGCTCACGCCGTCGGCGGCGGTCACCGCGCCGGTGTCCACGTGGAACTCGACGCGCAGATCGTTGATCTCCAGCAGGCTCATGAGCGGTACGCCTTCGGGTCCGCGACGTCGCGCAGCACGTCGCCGGTGATGTTGACGGCCAGCGCGGTGAGCATCAGCGCGACCCCGGGGAACACGGCCACCCACCACGAGGTGCCGAGGTACAGCTGGCCGTCGGCGAGCATGCCGCCCCAGGTCACGGTCTGTTTCGGGACACCGAGACCGAGGTAGCTCAGGGACGCCTCCGCCACGATCGCCGCGGCGACGTGCAGCGTGCCGATGGTGGCCAGCGGCGCCATGACGTTGGGCAGCAGGTGGCGCCGCATGATCGTGAGGTCGGTGACGCCGATCGCGCGCGCTTCGGTGACGAACTCCCTGGTGCGCAAGGAAAGCACCTCGGACCGGATGACGCGGGCGTAGGACACCCAGCCGGTGAAGCCGAGCACCAGGACGACGTACCAGAGCCCGGAGCCGAGGAACCCGACGATGGCCAGCGCGAGCAGGATCGCCGGGAACGCGAGCTGGATGTCGGCGATCCGCATGAGGATCCGGTCGAACCAGCCGCCGAGGAACCCGGCGACCAGGCCGATCGCCGCGCCGACGACGCCGGCCAGCAGCGCCGCGCACGCGCCGACGAGCAGCGAGACGCGGGCGCCGTAGCAGAGCCGGGACAGGATGTCGCGGCCCAGCTGGTCGGTGCCGAGCAGGTGCGAAGCGTCGCCCCCGGCGGCCCACGCGGGCGGGTGCAGCCGCACCAGCAGGTCCTGCGCGCCCGGGTCGTAGGGCGCGATCAGCGGCGCGAGCAGGGCGACGAGCACCATCAGGGTCAGCACGGCGAGGGCGACGACGCCGAGCTTGCTGCGCAGCACGGCACGCACCACGTTCGGGCGGGCCACCCGGGCGGCGGGCAGCGCGGTGGCGTTCAAGGCCGTCATGCGGTCACCCTCACCCTCGGGTCCAGCAGCGTGTAGGACAGGTCCACCAGCAGGTTCACCACGACGAACGTGGCGGCGAAGAACAGCACCGCGGCCTGCACGAGCGGGAAGTCGCGGTTCTGGATGGCCTCCACGGTGAGCCGGCCGAGGCCGGGCCAGGAGAACACCTGCTCGGTGAGGATCGCCCCGCCGAGCAGCGAGCCGACCTCCAGCCCGACGACCGTGACCACCGGCAGCGCGGCGTTGCGCAGGCCGTGGGCGAGCACGACGCCGCCGGTGCCGAGGCCTTTCGCGCGGGCGGTGCGGATGTAGTCGGCGCCGAGCACGTCGATCAGCGACGTCCGCAGCAGCCGCGCGATCACCGCGACCGAGTAGACGGCCAGGGTCACCGCGGGCAGCACCAGGTGCTCGAAACCGCCGTAGCCGGAGGCGGGCAGCACCTGCAGCCGGACGGCGAAGACGAGGATCAGCAGGATTCCGACCCAGAACGCCGGGGTCGACTGGCCGACGAGGACCCCGGTCATCACGCCGGTGTCGCCCGCGCGGCCCCGCCGCAGCGCGGCGAACGTGCCGGCCGGGATCGCGATCAGCAGGGCCAGCAGCAGGGCCGCGCCGGCCAGCTCCAGCGTCGCCGGGACGCGGGCGAGCAGCACGTCGGCGACCGGCTGGTCGTAGACGAGCGACGTGCCCAGGTGCAGCCGCGGCAGGCCGCCGAGGTAGTCGAGGTACTGCGTGAGCAGCGGCCGGTCGAGCCCGAGGCTCGCGCGCAGCGTGGACTCCTGCTGGGTGGTCGCGTCCGGCGGCAGGATCAGCTTCACCGGGTCGCCCGAGAGGCGGACCAGGAAGAACGCCGCCGTGGCCACGAAGAACAGCACGATGACGGCGGTCAGCACCTTGCCGGCGACCGTGCGCAGCACGGCGGCCCCGGCCGCCGGGCGGCGGGTGAGGGCGACGGTGCTCACGAGGTCACCTCGGCTTTCGCCATGTTCAGCACGCCCACCACGCCTGGTGTCCACTGTGGACGCGTGTTGACCGCGCAGATGTTGTCGATCTGGTAGAGGAACACGAACGGCGCCTCCTGCTTGAGAAGCCGCTGCAGGCCGGTGAAGGCCCGCTGCCGGTCGGCGGGCACGAGTGACTGCTCCTCGGCGTCGACGAGGCGGTCGGCTTCGGCGTTGTGCCAGCGGCTCTGCCGCCGGTCGTGGCGGACGTTGGACTGGACGAGACTCTCGGCGTCGAGCGTCCAGCCGGTGCTGGCGGCCAGGTAGATCGGGCCGAGGGCGCCGCGGTTGCTGGAGGTGAGCCGGCTGCTGTACGTGCCGGCGTCGACGAGGTCCACGCGGGCCCGGACGCCGACGCGGGCGAGCAGGCCGGAGATCGCCTCGGCGAGGTTGCCGTCGGCGGTCTGCGCGGTGAGCGAAGTGTCGAAACCGTCCGGGAAACCGGCTTCGGCGAGCAGCTGTTTCGCCAGGCCGACGTCGCGGGTGAACGGCGCGATCGACGGGTCGAAGCCGAACGACTCGCGCGGGAACATCGTCGGCACCTCGCGGGCCTTGCCGTCGAGCACCGCCTTGATCAGCAGCGGCACGTCGACGGCGTGGTTGAGCGCCCGGCGGACGCGCACGTCGCGCAGCGGGCCGCTGGTCGTGTCGAGCGAGAGGTACGACGTGCGGATGCCGGGGAAGTTCCGGATGGCGACGCCCTTGTAGCCCTGCAGCTGCAGCGCGGCGTCCGGGGTCAGGTTGGCGACGATGTCCACCTCGTCGCTCTGCAGGGAGGCCAGTGCCGACGACGGGTCGGGCATCGGGAGGAACACCAGCTCGTCGTAGGCCGGCCTGCCGCCCCAGTACGCGGGGTTCGCGCGCATCCGCAGCCGGTGGTCACGCTGGAAGTCGGCGAAGGTGAACGGCCCGGTGCCGACCGGGTGCTTCGCGAATCCGGCGTTGCCGACCTGCTTGAGGTACCCCGGCGGCACGGCGACACCGCCGAACAGCGACACCTTGGCCGGGATGATCGGGTCGGGCTGGGCGCAGCGCAGGTCCACTGTCAGGTCGTCGACGGCCACCGCCTGCTTGACGTAGCGCAGCTCGACGATCGGCGACTTCGTGGCGGGGTCGAGCAGCCGGTTGATGCTGAAGGCGACGGCGTTCGCGTCGCACGGCTCGCCGTTGTGGAACTCGACGCCGGGACGCAGCTTGAAGCGCCAGGTGAGCGGGTCGGGTGAGGACCATTCGAGCGCGAGACCGGGCACGAGCCGGTTGTCCGGTCCGCGGGTGGTGAGCGTGTCGAACATGTTGGTCAGCACGTTCATTGACGTCATGTCGCCCTGCTTCTGCGGGTCGAGCGTCTTGGGGTCCGCTATCTGCGCGACCCGCAGCACGCTGCCGGTCGCGCCGGCGGCGGTGCCGCACGCGGCCAGCAGCCCGGGCAGGGCCAGCGCGGGGAGCGCGAGCCCGCCGAGCCTCAGTGCGTCGCGGCGCGACAGTGGGGACACGGCGCCTCCTTTCCGTCTCACGGAAGAGCGTTCCGTCACATGGAACGCGATTGCGCTAAGCTAGGCGCCGTGACCAACGCTGTCAACGCTTCCCCCGGCTCGCGGGGCGCGGTCGAGAAGGCCCTGGAGGTGCTCGCGACGCTCGCGGGGCCCGGTGGCCCGCACCGGCTGGCCGACCTGGCGCAGGCCTGTGACCTGCCGAAACCGACCGTGCACCGGATGCTGCAGACGTTCACCGAGGCCGGGTACGCCGTGGGCGCGGGCAGCGGGCACTACGCCGTGGGGCCGCGGCTGCTGGGGCTTTCGGCGGCGGCGCTGGTGAGCACGCGGCCGCTGCGGCCGGTGCTGGCCGAGCTGCAGCGGCGGACCGGCCACACGGTGCACTACGCGGTGCGCCACGGCGACCGGGCGGTGTACGTCGAGAAGCTCGAGCCGGAGCAGGCGTACCAGCTCAACACCCGGCCGGGCGGCGAGGTGCCGCTGTACTGCACGGCCGTCGGCCGCGCGATCCTCTCGCGCCTGCCCGAGGCCGACGTGGACGCGGTGCTGCGCGCCCCGCTCGCGGCGCGCACGGCGAAGACGGTGACAGACCCAGCGTCGCTGCGGGCCGAGCTGGCCACGGCGGACCGCGCGGGTTACGTCGTGGACGACGAGCAGTTCGAGGCGCACGTGCGCTGCCTGGGCGCCCCGGTGCTCGACGCCGGCGGCGCGGTGCTGGGCGCGGTGAGCGTGTCCGGGCTGACGTTCACGCTGCAGCCGTCGAGCTTCGCCGTGCTGGGCCCGCTGGTGGCCGAGGCGGCGAACCGGCTCTCGGCGGTGCTCGCCGGGACCCCGCTGCGAGCGGTCGATGCTCGCTGAGCTGCTGGCCCGGGCACGCGACGACCGGGTCTCTTCCGCGGCGGCGTGGGAGGTCGGCACGGCCGACGCCGTGCTCGACCGCGGCGTCCTGGGCACGCGCTGGTGGGACGGGCCGCCGGTCACGGAGGCGAGCCGGTGGGACCTGGCCTCGGTGACCAAGCCGGTGGTGGGCCTGGTCGTGGCCGCCTTGGCCGAGCGCGGCGCGCTGTCCCTCGACGACCCGCTCCCTCGTCACCTGCCGTCGTACGACGGGACCGATAAAGCGTCGATCACCGTGCGACAGCTGCTGACCCACACCTCGGGCCTGCCCGGCGGGACCCCGCTGTGGCGCACCTTCCCGACGCGGACGGACCTGCTGGAAGCGATCCGGACGACCCCGCTGCCGGCCCCGCCCGGCAGCCGGGTGGAGTACTCGTCGCAGGGGTTCATCCTGCTGGGCCTGATCGCCTCGGCGGCTTCGGGGCGGCCGCTGGACCGCCTGGTCGCGGACCTGGTGACGGCCCCGGCGGGGATGCGGGACACGGGGTTCGGCCCGGTGGCGGACGCGGTGGCCACCGAGGACTGCCCGTGGCGCGGCCGGGTCGTGACCGGCGAAGTCCACGACGAGAACGCCGTGGTGCTGGGCGGGATCTGCGGGCACGCGGGCCTCTTCGCGCCGCTGGCGGACGTGGCACGCCTCGGCCGGGTCCTGGCGGCGGGCGCGGCCCCGCTGCTGAAGCCGGAGACGCACGCGGAGATGATCGCCTGCCACACCCGGGGGTTGCGCCGCGGCCTGGCGTGGCAGGGTCTGGACGTCCCCGGCTCGCCCGTCGGCACCGCACTGCGGCCGGATTCCTACGGCCACACCGGGTTCACGGGCACGAGCCTGTGGGTGGAGCCCACCCGCCGCCGCTACTACGTCCTGCTGACGAACCGCGTGCACCCGAGCCGGGCCCAGGACGTCTCGGCGGTCCGCCACGCGTTCCACGACGCCGCGGCGCGCATCGAGTAGGCGCCGGTCCGCGGTGAACTCGCGTCTGACATGGTGGGGTGCCGGGAAAACCGTGGTCGGGGGGAAATCGATGCTCGTCCGCTGGATCGAGGGCGGCGAAGAGCTGACCGCCGAGTGGCGGTCGGAGAACAACGCGCCGCCGCCCGCCGAGATCGTCGTCGGCGACGACGAAATGACCGCCGACGAGGCCTACCGGCTGGCCGTCGAGGGCAAGGCCGTGCTGTGGCGCGGGGACTTCCAGAACGCGCGGCAGCTGCTGAGGGCCGTGGACCGGAGGATCGACCGGGCCGGCAAGCGACGTCCGGCGAAGAGCGCCACCGAGGCGTTCCACCTGCACCGCCAGCGGCAGGCCCGGCAGGCCCAGCTGCTCGGCAAGCTGCTGGTGCCCGTGGACCCGGGGCACGTCGTCCCCCTGCGCCGGGCGCCCGACGTGCGGGAGGCGTGCACGGAGGCCTACGGCCCGGCGGAGGAGCCGTCGGTCGTGTCGTTGCGCGAACTGCTCGGCGTGATCGGCGCGCACGAGTGGCGGCGCAAGGGGGTCGAGGTGCCCGGGCTCGGCGCCCGGATCCACCCGCACTACGGGGTGTTCTCGCCGGCCCGCGGCGAGTACGTCGACCTCGTGGCGGCGGCGCCGCTCCCGTCGAGCCGGCTCGCGTTCGACATCGGGACCGGCTCCGGCGTGCTCGCCGCGGTGCTGCTCGCTCGCGGGGTCGAGTCGGTCGTGGCCACGGACCTCGACCAGCGGGCGCTCGACTGCGCCCAGGACAACCTCGAGCGGCTCGGGTTCGCCGGGCGCGTGCGGTTCGTGCGGACGGACCTGTTCCCACCCGGCGAGGCACCCCTGGTCGTCTGCAACCCGCCGTGGCTGCCGGCCAAGCCGACCTCGCCGATCGAGCACGCGGTGTACGACCCGGGCAGCCGGATGCTGCGGGGCTACCTGGACCGGCTGGGCAAGCACCTCGAGCCCGGCGGCGAGGGGTGGCTGATCCTGTCGGACCTCGCCGAGCACCTCGGGCTGCGGTCCCGCGCCGACCTCCTCGAAGCGATCGACGCGGCCGGGTTGACGGTGGTCGGCAAGACCGACACCCGGCCCCGCCACCCCCGCGCGTCCGATCCGGACGACCCCCTCCACGCCGCACGCGCGGCCGAGGTCACCTCGCTCTGGCGGCTCGCCGTCCACCACTGACCGGACGGGCACGTTCCGCATCGATCGATACAAAAACGGTAGACTGCGGCCATGGAGACCGGGAAACGCCGGGCGGCCGGCCGCCCGCGCGGATTCGACCCCGACGCGGCCCTCGAGCGCGCCCTGCTGGTGTTCTGGGAGCACGGCTACGAGGGGGCCAGCCTGGCCACCCTGACCGAGGCCATGGGCATCTCCACCACCAGCATGTACGCGACCTTCGGGAACAAGGAAGAGCTGTTCCGCAAGGCCCTGGAGCGCTACACCGAAGGCCCGAGCGCCTACGTCGCGCGTGCCCTGGAAGAGCCGACCGCCTTCGACGTCGCCACCGCGATCATCGCGGGCACGATCCGGACGACCACCCGGCCGGCCGGCCCGCACGGATGCCTCGGCGTCCAGGGCGCCTTGGCCACCGGCGACGCCGGCCGTGGCGCCCGCGACCTGCTCGTCGACTGGCGCGACGACGGCTACTCCACCCTCCGCGACCGGTTCGGGCAAGCGGTCGACGACGGTGACCTTCCCCCGGAGGCCGATCCGGCCGTGCTCGCCCGCTACCTCACCGCGCTGGCGTACGGCATCGCCGTGCAAGCGGCGAGCGGCGTCGACCGCGCCGAACTGCAGGAGATGGCCGACGCCGCGCTGCGCGCCTGGCCGCTCACCTGAGCCGTCCGTAATTCTGAATCGATCGCTGCGAAATCTGTTACAGTCGGATTCTGCATCGATCGATGCGAAACTCGGCGAGATCAGCCGGCAGCCGGAAGGACCCCCCATGACCGTCACCCTGATCACCGGAGCCAACAAGGGCATCGGTTTCGAGACGGCGAAACACCTCCTGTCCCTGGGACACACCGTCTACGTCGGAGCCCGTGACGCCGAGCGTGGCGAGAAAGCCGCGGCGGAGCTCGGCGCGCGGTTCGTGCAGCTCGACGTGACCGACGACGCCTCGGTGAGCAGCGCGCTGGCCACGATCGGCGCGGCCGAAGGACGGCTCGACGTCCTGGTCAACAACGCGGGCGTCCTCGGCAGCGAAGCCCTCGACGGCCCCACCGCGCTGCGGGTCTTCGACACCAACGCGGTGGGGATCGTGCGCGTCACCGAAGCGGCGCTTCCCTGGCTGCGCAAGTCGTCGAACCCCACCGTGGTCACGGTTTCCAGCAGCGCCGGATCGTTCTGGGCGGTGACGAACCCCGACCGGCCGGAGTTCGGGCTGCCCCTCGCGCTCTACTCCGCGTCCAAGGCCGCCGCGACCATGCTCACGGTCCAGTACGCCAAGTCCCAGCCCGGCATCAAGTTCAACGCCGTCGAGCCCGGCACCACCGCCACCGACATGACGGCGGCGTTCGGGATCGGGCGTTCCCCGGAAGAGAGCGCCCGGACTGTCGTGCGCCTGGCCACCCTCGGCGCGGACGGCCCCACGGGGACCCTCCAGGACGAAAACGGGGAGCTGGCCTGGTAGTCATCCGCGCCGCAGACCGGCGAGGAGCAGGTCGAGCTGGTACTCGAAGTCCTGCACGCAGTCGCCCGGCTGCGGCAGCTGCAGAAGGCCACCGGCGCCGACGAACTCGTCATCACGACGATCACGCACGCCCACGCCGACCGCGTCCTACGAACTGCTCGCCGAGCACTGGAACCGCTGAGCCTTCGGGTCATGGCAGCGGGATGAGGTAGCGCCCCGTGGTCCCGGCGTCTTCGAGCGCCCCGCCGCGTGCAGCCGCGCGGCCGGCCGTGGTCCGGGGGTCAGTCGCCGAACGCGGCCTGGTGGGCCGCCGCGCAGGTGTGCGGGAGGTCGTCCGGGACGACCACGCTGCCCGTGATCGTCTTCCGCGGCGCGAGCGGGATCGCGCGCACCCGGGTCGAGCGGATCTCCGCCACTTGATCCGCGGGCAGCACCGTCCAGGCCCGCGGATCCGCGCCCACCTCGACGATCGTGTCCTGGACCGTCCCCGCCGGACGGTCCGGACGGCCCGGACGGCCCGGCCGCACCGGGACGCCCGCCTCGCGCAGCACCGCCGGGTCGTGGACGCGCAGGTCGCCGTCGGCCAGCTCGGCCACGCTCACGGCGTCGCGGCCGGCGGCGGGGTGCCGCGCGGACACGACCGCGAACAGCGGCTCGGTCCAGGCCGGCAGCACCCGCACCCCGGGCGCCGCGGCCACGCCCCGGGCCAGCGCCAGGTCGATCTCCCCCTGGCGCAGGGCATTCAGGCGATCGGCCTGCGGCAGGTCGACGAGCACGAAGCCGAACGCCGGGGCCTGCTCCCGCAGCGCGTCGATCCCGCGCTCCAGCCGCGCGGTGGCCCCGGCAGCGGTGCCGATCCGCATGACGCCCGTGGGGCCGGCCGCCGCGCTCCGGACGCGGTCGGCGGCCGCGAGCGCGTCCCGGGCGGCCGCGAGCACCCGGTGCCCGGCCGCGGTCAGCCGGACCCGGCGCGGCGACCGGTCGAACAGCCGCTCCCCCAGCTCGCGCTCCAGCCGGGCGATCTGCCTGCTGACCGCGGGCTGGGCGATGTGCAGCCGCTGCGCGGCCCGGCCGAAGTGCAGCTCGTCGGCGACCGTGACGAAGTACCGCAAGGCCCGTAGTTCCACTGGTTCTCCCCTGGACTGGGACGATGCCTCCAGGTTATCGCTGCGCGTCGCTCCTGGCCCTCGTTCGCGGCGGCCCGCGGTGCTGGACTGGGGGCATGAACCTCGACCTCGGTCTGCTCGGCGCTCACTTGCGCGAGCACGAAGTGACCCCGGAAAGCGCCGCGGAAGTCGAGCGGGCCGGCTACGGCACGCTCTGGCTGGACGCCTCCCCGCCCGCCGATCTCGCCTTCGCCGAGCGGCTGCTCGACGCCACCACGCGGCTGGTCGTCGGCACGAGCGTGGTGAACGTGTGGACCGCCGAAGCGGAGACGGTCGCCGCGTCCTACCACCGGATCGTCGCGAAGCACCCCGGCCGGTTCCTGCTGGGCGTCGGGATCGGGCACCGCGAAGTGCACGCCGAGTACGCCTCGCCGTACGGCACGTTGGTGTCCTATTTGGACGCTCTCGCCGACGCGGGCGTGCCGGCCGACCGGGTCGTGGTGGCCGCCCTCGGGCCGAAGATGCTGCGCCTGGCCCGCGACCGCACCGCCGGTACCGTCCCGTGCCTGGTCACCCCGGACCACACCCGCCGGGCACGCGCGGTCCTCGGCGCGGGCAAACTGGTGCTGCCGGGCCATTTCGCCCTGGTCGAGCCCGACCCGGCACGAGCCCGCGCGATCGCCCGGTCGGCCCCGCCCGGAACCGCGCTGGGCGTCGCCAACTACGCGAGCAACCTCCGTCGCCTGGGCTTCACCGAGGACGACCTCGCCGGCGCGGGCAGCGATCGCCTCGTCGACGCACTCGTCGCCCACGGCGACCCGGCCACCGTCGCGGCGCGGCTGCTGGCCCACCGGGCCGCGGGCGCGGACCACGTCGGCGTCTACCCCCTCGGCGACGACCCGATCGCGACGCTGCGGGCGGTCGCCGAAGCGGTGTTCTCACATCGCGGACACCCGGTTGATCCTCCCACCGGTGTGAAGGTCCTGTAGCCGGCAAGACGCGGTTACCGTCGGGGCATGAAGCCGAGCACATCGCACTGGGGCGCCTTCTCCGCCGAGGTCGACGCCGAAGGACGGCTGCGCGTCGAACCGCATCCGGCCGACCCGGCGCCGTCGCCGTTGCTGGGCAACCTGGGCGCCGCGCTGGACCACCCCACCCGGGTGGCCCGGCCGGCGGTCCGCCGCGGCTGGCTCGAGCACGGCCCCGGCCCGGACTCCCGGCGCGGCCGCGACGAGTTCGTCGAGGTGCCCTGGGACGAGGTGCTCGACCGGCTGGCCGGTGAGCTCGGCCGCGTCCGGGCCGAGCACGGGAACCAGGCGATCTTCGGCGGCTCCTACGGCTGGGCCAGCGCCGGGCGGTTCCACCACGCCCAGAGCCAGCTGCACCGCTTCCTGAACACCCTCGGCGGCTTCACGGCGTCGCGCAACACCTACAGCAACGGGACGTCGTCGGTACTGCTGCCGCACGTCGTCGGCGACACGCACGCGGTGCTGCGGCGGGCGTCGACCTGGCCGACGATCGCCGCGCACACCGAGCTGATCGTCGCGTTCGGCGGCGTGCCGGAGAAGAACGTCTTCGTCACGCCCGGCGGCGTCACGGTCCACGGGACCGCCGGGCACCTCGCGCGGTTCAGCGGCCGCGTCGCGCTCGTCAGCCCGCTGCGCGACGACGTCCCGTCCACAGTGGACTACCGGTGGTACCCGATCCGGCCCGCGGCCGACACCGCGCTGATGCTGGCGCTGGCCCACACGCTCGTCGTCGAAGGCTTGCACGACCAGACGTTCCTCGACCGCTACTGCGTCGGATACCCGGAGTTCGAACGGTACCTGCTCGACGGCCCGAAGGACGCGACGTGGGCCGCCGGCATCACGGGCATCCCGGCCGCCGACATCGTCGCGCTGGCCCGGGAGATGGCGGCCAACCGGACGCTGATCACCGTCACGTGGTCGTTGCAGCGCACCGAACACGGGGAACAGCCGGTGTGGGCGGGCATCGCGCTGGCCGCGATGCTGGGGCAGATCGGCCTGCCGGGCGGCGGGTTCGGCCACGGCTACGGTTCGATGGGCGACGTCGGCGACACCGGGCCCGACCTGAAGATCCCGTCCCTTCCGCAAGGCGTGAACCCGGTGCGCGAGTTCATCCCGGTCGCGCGGATCGCCGATCTGCTGCTGCACCCGGGCGAAACCTACGACTACGACGGCGAAGTCCGCCGCTACCCGGACATCCGGCTCGTGTACTGGGCGGGCGGCAACCCGTTCCACCACCACCAGGACCTCAACCGCCTGCGTCGCGCGTTCACCCGGCCGGACACGGTGGTCGTCCACGAGCCCCACTGGACGGCGACCGCCCGCCACGCCGACATCGTGCTGCCCGCCACGACCGCGCTGGAACGGGAAGATCTCGGCTCCGGCCGCCGGGACACACACCTGATCGCCATGCACCGGATCGCCCCGCCAGCGGGCGAAGCGCGGGACGACTACGCGATCTTCGCCGGCCTGTCGGAGCGTCTCGGCGTCGCCGCGGAATTCACCGAAGGCCGGACGGCCCGGCAGTGGCTCGAACACCTCTACAACGGTTGGCGGGACACACCTTCGTTCGCGGAGTTCTGGGCCGCCGGGGAACTGCGGCTGCCGCCCGGCCGCGAACACCACACGCTGTTCGCGGACTTCCGCGCGGATCCGCACGCCCATCCCCTGCGCACGCCGAGCGGCCGCATCGAGATCACGTCGGCGACCGTCGCGGGGTTCGGGTACCCGGACTGCCCCGGCCACCCGGTCTGGCTGCCGCCGAGCGAGTCCGGCCCGCTGTGGCTGATCGCGAACCAGCCGCACACCCGCCTGCACAGCCAGCTCGACGCCGGTGAGACGAGCCGCGCGGGCAAGGTGGCCGGCCGCGAGCGCATCCGCCTCAACCCGGCCGACGCGGCGGCCCGCGGCATCGCGACCGGCGACGTCGTCCGGGTGTTCAACACCCGCGGCGCGTGCTTGGCGGGCGCGGTCCTCGACGACGCACTCCGGCCCGGCGTGGTCCAGCTCCCCACGGGCGCATGGTTCGACCCGGTGGAGGACCACCCGACCGGCCCGCTGTGCGCACACGGCAACCCGAACGTCCTGACCGCCGACGTGCCGTCCTCCCGGCTGTCGCAGGGCTGCGCGGGCCAGCACGCGGCCGTGGACGTCGAACGCTTCGAGGGCCCGGTCCCGGAAGTGCGGGCCCTGCGTTCACCGATCGTGAAAGAGCCTCGATGACCGTCTTGCAGCCCGTGACGTCCGAAAGCCGGTTGCGCGAAGCGTTCGGGTGCTTCCCGTCCGGCGTCACCGCCGTGTGCGCCCTCATCGACGGCCGTCCCCACGGAATGGCCGCCAGTTCGTTCACGTCGGTCTCGCTGGCCCCGCCCCTGGTGTCGCTCTGCATCCAGCGCTCCTCGTCGACGTGGTCGAGGCTGCGCGCCCGGCACCGCCTCGGCCTGAGTGTCCTGGCGGAGGGCCAGGACGACGCGTGCCTGAAGCTGTCGGCCCGGGACGGCGACCGGTTCCGGGACATCCCCTGGCAGACGGGCCCGGACAGCAGCGTGTTCATCACCGGTTCGAGCGCGTGGCTCGAGTGCTCCCTGGCGGAAGAAGTCCCCGCCGGCGACCACCTGATCGCGTTGCTGCGCATCCACGGGCTGCACACGGCGGAGAACCCGCCCTTGGTGTTCCACGGCAGCCGCTTCCGCCGGCTCGCCGCCGTCTGAGCCGGCCGGTGGGGCACCGGAAACCCCCTGATCCCCCGGCGCCCCACCGATGCGCGCCTCAGTCGCCGACGACCGGGTGCCCGCCTTCGACCACCGTCAGCGGCCCGTGCTTCAGGTCGCTGCCGAGGTAGGTGTGGACCAGCAGGTCGCCGTCGCCGCGGGCGTAGATCTCGAGCGACCGGCGGGACTCGTGGTAGGTCGCCGTCAGCAGGCTCCGCACCGGGGTGCCGCTGACCACCGACCACGCGCCGTGCTGCCCGTTCTGGTCGAGGTAGGAGTGGATCAGCAGGTTCTGCGCGTCGTGCCCGTAGATCTCGACCGCACCGGAGTTCGGGTTGTACACGGGGATCGGGGGTGCGTAGATGTGCCAGTCGCCGACGACCGACCACGGGCCGTGCTTGAGGTCGCTGCCCAGGTACGTGTGGATCAGCAGGTTCTGCGTGTCCTGGCCGTAGATCTCCACCGACCGGCGGTGGTCGTCGTAGACCGCGACCGGACGGCTCGCCAGGTGCCAGTCACCGACGACGTCCCACGGCCCGTACTTCCCGTCGGCGCCGAGGTAACTGTGGACGAGCAGGCCCAAGGTGTCGCGCCCGTAGACCTCGACGGCGCGGGACACGGGGTTGTAGACGACCGAAGGCGAGTCGGTCAGCACCCACTCACCCGCCACCGTCCACGGGCCGTGCTTGAGGTCGGCGCCGAGGTAGGTGTGGACGGGCTTGCCGTCGGTGGCGACGGCGTAGATCTCGACGGCCCGCGTGTTCGGGTTGTAGACCACCGACGGGCGGCCGGTGATGTGCTGAGCGCCGACGACGTCCCAGGGCCCGTACTGCCCGTCGCGGCCGATGTAGGTGTGGATCAGCAGGCCCAGGGTGTCGCGGGCGTAGACCTCGACGGCCCCGGAGTTCGGGTTGTAGACCGAGATCGGCTGGCTCGCGAGCGCCCAGTCGCCGTGGGTGCTCCAGGCACCCGACCGGCCGTCGGGTCCGAGGTAGGTGTGCCCGAGCAGGTTGTCGGTGCCGCGCGCGAACATCTCGACCGACGCCGAGAGCGCGTTGTAGGTGCCCTGGCTGCCCTGGACGGGCGCGAGGCCGGACGCCGGCGCGTCCTGGATCCCCGCCGGGCGGACGATCGTCGGGGTGGCGTTCATGTCCGCGCCCGGCCGGTGCCAGTCGGTGAAGCTGACGATGCCCGGCGGCGGGCCCTGGTTGCCGCCGATCGTCTGCACCAGGCCGTCGTCGCGGACGGCGGTGACGATGTTGACGTGGTCGGCGTAGCCGGCCCCGTTGTAGTTGTAGACGATCGCGTCGCCGACGTGCGGCGTCCCGGTCACCGTGCCGCGGTTCTGCCCGTAGCCGACGACGCTCCCGGCCGCCGGGGTGATCCCGTTCGTGTCGATCCCGGCCCGGTCCCAGACCCACTTGAGGAAGTCCGCGCACCAAGCGCCGGGGTCGCAGCGCCAGCCGTTGCCGTCGCACCCCTTGCCGAGCTGGCCGGAGGCGACCTGGACGACGTCCTGGCCGGTCGCGGCGCTCGCGGGGGCCGCCCCGAGCGGGAGAGCGAGCAGTACCGTCAGCGCGGCCGTGGCCAGCAAAGCGGCCGGCCGGACCCGGCCCGGCGGTTTCGTTCTCATCGCATGACTCCCGTGCCCATCGCGGCGACGAGCGGCGGTTCCGCCCGTCGATCCCGCTCAGCGTCGTGCACCGCTCTGCGAGAAATCTGCGAGCCGGTCTTGAGAAGTCCGCGATCACCGGCAAGGCTACGTTTGGTCCGGTTCGTCCGGTCGCGGATCCTGGGGAGGGGACGGCGTGCGGGTGGGATTGCTCGGTGCGGTCGAAGTGCGGGACGGGGACCGGGCCGTGGTGCTCGGCGGCCCGAAGCCGCGGGCCCTGATCGCCGTCCTGGCGCTGCACGCCGGGCACGCCGTGTCGCTGGAGAGGCTGGTCGACGCGCTGTGGGAGGACAGCCCGGCCGCCGACGTCCGCGGCGCGCTGTACACCTACGTCTCGGGGCTGCGCCGCCTGCTGGGCGACGTCGTCGTCCGCGCCGGCGGCGGCTACCTGCTGGACCTGCCCCCCGAAGCGGTCGACGTCGAGCTGTTCACCCGCACGGTGGCGGAAGCCCGCAGCACCGAAGACCCCGCGGTGACCGCCGAAAAGCTGCGGTCGGCCCTCGCCCTGTGGCGCGGCCGCCCGCTCGACGGCGTCACCGGGAGCTGGGCGGACGCCGAGCGCGCCCGCCTGGAGGAGCTGCGCCTGGTCGCCGTCGAGGAACGGCTCGCCGCCGAGCTGGCGCTGGGCTGGGGCGACCGGCTCGTCGGCGAGGTCACCGCGCTGATCGAGCAGCACCCCCTCCGGGAACGGCTGCACGCCCACCGCGTCACCGCGCTGCACCAGGCGGGCCGCCGCACCGAGGCGCTGGCCCACTACCGCGCCGCGCGGGCCGAGCTGGTCGAGGAGCTCGGGGTCGAACCCGGCCCCGAGCTGCGCGCCGCGCACGAGCGGGTGCTGCAGGCCGACGCGACCTGCGGCGGAACCACCGTCGTGGTGCCGGCCCAGCTGCCGACGGACATCGCGGACTTCACCGGCCGCGGGGACGACGTCCGCGCCCTGGCCGGGCTGCTGTCGGGGCGGACTGGCACAGCCGTTCGCGTGGTCGCGGTGTCCGGCCCGCCCGGGGCGGGCAAGAGCACTCTCGCGCGGCACGTCGCCCACCAGGTCCGTGCCGAGTTCCCCGGCGGGCAGCTGTACGCCCACCTGGCCGGCACGCGACCGGCCGCCACGGATCCCGCGGACGTCCTCGCGGCGTTCCTGCGGGCGCTCGGGGTCCCGGAGGCGGCCATCCCGGCGGGACTGGACGACCGGATCGCCCGCTACCGCTCCGAGCTGGCCGGGCGCCGGGTGCTGGTGGTGCTCGACGACGCCGCCGGCGAACAGCAGGTCCGGCCGCTGCTGCCCGGCGGCCGGGGGTGCGCGGTCCTGGTCACCAGCAGGCAGCGGATGGGCGCGCTGGAAGGCGCCCACCAGCGTGAGCTCGGCGTGCTGTCCGAAGAGGAGGCGGTGCGGCTGCTCGACGCGGTGGTCGGCGGCGGGCGGTCCGGCCGGGAACCGGTGGTGGCGGCCGAGATCGCCCGCCTCTGCGGCCGTCTGCCGCTCGCCGTGCGGATCGCCGGGGCCCGGCTGGCGGCGCGCCCGCAGTGGCCGCTGGCGCAGCTGGCCCGGCGCCTCCGGTCGGAACGCACGGTGCTGAGCGAGCTGCGCGTCGGCGACCTCGAAGTGCGGGGCAGCCTGGCGCTGAGTTATGCCGGGCTGTCCGGGCCCGCCCGGACGGCGCTGCGCCGGCTCGGGTACCTGGAGCTGTCCTCGTTCGCTTCGTGGCTGCTGGCGCCGCTGCTCGGATGTTCGTCCGCCGTGGCCGAGGACGTCGTCGAGCATCTGGTGGACAGCCGCCTCGCGGACGCCTCGGGCGACCGTTACACGCTGCACGACCTCACCCGCGCCTTCGGCCGGGAACGCGCCGAGGCCGAGGAAACCCGCGCAGAGCTCGAGTCCGCGGTGACGCGCGCCGCCGGCGAATACCTGGCGCTGATGGAACACGCGGCCCTCCGGATGCCCGGCGCCGCCGAGGTGATCGCCGCCGAATCGGTGTCCACATTGGACGATTCGCTGGTCGCGGACCTCCTCGCGGAACCGGAACGGTGGTTCGAAGCCGAGCAGACCGGCTTGGTCGCCGTCGTCGAACGGGCGGCCGCGCTGGACCTGAGCGCGCTCGCCTCCCGGCTGGCCGCGGCGCTCACCTCGTCGTCGTTCGCTCTCACCAACCAGTTCAGCCTCTGGTGGCGCACGCACCAGGCGGCGCTGGCGGCCGCGGAGCGCACCGGCGACCGGGCGGCGGAAGCCCGGCTGCTCGGCGGGCTCGGGTGGCTGCGCTACGAACAGGACCGCCTCGACGAGTCGGCCGACTACTACGGGCGCGCCCTCGCCTGCTGGGTCACGGCGGGCGACCTCCCGCAGCAGGCGCGGACCCGGCTCGAACTCAGCCGCGTCCACCGCGAACGCGGCGACCTCGCGGACGCGATCACGCTGCTCGACGAAACCATCCCGGTGCTGCGCGTGATGGACGACCCGGTGCTGCTCGCCCGGGCCCACCACACCGCGGCGCTGACACACACCGAACGCGGCGACCTCCCGGCCGCCTGGAGCGCCGGTGACCGGGCGCGGCGGATCTACGAGGAGCAGGGCGACGACCACGGCGTCGCGCTCGTGCTGCGGTCGCTCAGCCTGGTCCGGCGGGCGGAGCGCGACTGGGACGCGGCGATCGGCCTGTGCGAGCGCGCGCTCGGCGTGCTCCACCGGATCGGTGACCGGCTGATGATCGCCTACACCACCCAGGCGCTGGCGAAGGCCCGCCTGCGCCGGGGGGACGTCAGCACGGGCCCGGCCCTGCGCGACGGCCTGGCCGTCTGCAACGAGATGCAGGACAGCTTCGGGCAGGCCCTCATCACCCGGACCCTCGGCGAGCTGGAGCTCGCGCAGGGACGCCCGGCCGCGGCGAAGGAGCTCCTCGAGCACGCGTTGCACTGGTGGGACGCCCTGAGCCTGCCGCTGTGGCGGGCGCGGACCCTGCGCGACCTGTCCGTGGCCCACGCGGCGGCCGGCGACCCGGCCGCGGCCGACGCGGCCTGGGCGGAGGCGTCGGCCATCTTCGAGCGTCACGGCAGCCGCGAGGCAGCCGAGCCGCGGCCGCCCGTGGTGCCGTCTCAAACCCGGCTCACAGGTTCTCCGGAGACCCGCGCCGCACGCTGACCACCATGACCAGACCCCACGCCCGGCGACGCCTCTTCACGATCGCCGTCACGTTGTTCGCGGCCCAGTTCGCCGGCGGCATCGCCCAGGCGGCGCCCCCGCCACCGGACGCCCCCGCGGTGATCGCCGACGCCGCGCGGGACGGCGAGACGGCACCGGTCGCCATCGCGGCCGGCAGCCAGGAGGACTTCATCAACGCCGCCGGGCCCGCCGCCCAGCGCGGGCAGTCCGAGTACGGCGTGCCCGCGTCGGTCACGGTGGCGCAGGCCATCCAGGAATCCGCCTGGGGCACCGCGGCGCCGAACAACAACCACTTCGGCATCAAGTGCTCGGGCGGCGTCCCCGGCCCGATCGCGACCGGCTGCGCGCGGCTCAAGACGTTCGAGTGCAACCCGGACGGCACCTGCTACGAGACCTACGCCGACTTCCGGACGTACGCGTCCATGGAGGACTCGTTCCGCGACCACGGCCGGTTCCTGCGTGAGAACTCGCGCTACGCCAACGCCTTCACCTTCACCGGCGACCCGGACCAGTTCATCCGCGAGGTCCACCGGGCCGGCTACGCCACCGACGTCAACTACTCGACCACGATCATCAACCTGATGGTCACGCACAACCTCTACCGCTTCAACACGGTCGCGAGCCTCGCGCCCACCCCGGGTGGCCAGGGCACCTTCAACGGGCTGACGGCGTCGGTGGAGATGTTCACCCGCGACACCGACGGCCTGCTCGCGCACACCTACCTGGGCCCGGACGGCCGGTCGGGTGCGTGGAGCACCCACGGCGACTGGCACATCGTGGGCAAGCCCGTGTCGGTGTACAACCCCAACTCCGGCTCCGTCGAGGTCTACGCCCGTGACACGAAGGACCTGCTGATCCACACCTACCTCGGGCGCGACGGCCGGTACGGCCCGTGGGACGTCGTCGGCGACTGGCACATCACCACGCCGCCGGCCGCGACCTACAACCCCCGCAGCCGCGCGGTGGAGGTCTACGGCCGGGACGTCAGCGGCCTGCTCGTCCACACCTACCTCGGCAGCGACCTCAAGCACGGCCCGTGGTCGGTGGTGGGCGACCGGCACTTCGAAGGAACGCCCTCGGCGGTGTACAACCCGGTCTCGGACGCGGTCGACGTCTACGCCCGCGAAACGACGACCGGCCTGCTCATCCACACCTACCTGGGCAACGACGGGCAGCACGGCCCGTGGAGCGCGGTCGGCGACCGGCACATCACCGACGACCCCGCCGCGGTCTTCGACGACCTGCGCCGGTCCGTCGAGGTCTACGCCCGGGAGACGACCGGGCTGCTCGTCCACACCTACCTCGGCAGCGACCTGCGGCACGGGCCGTGGAGCGCGGTCGGCGACTGGCACGTCACGGGCACCCCGGCCGCGGCGTACAACCCGGGTTCGGGCGCGGTCGAGGTCTACGGCCGCGACGTGAACGGCTTGCTGATCCACAACTACCTCGACCGCGACGGCCGGACGGGCACGTGGTCGGTCATCGGCGACTGGCACATCACGGGTACTCCGACCGCGGTCCTCCACCAGTCCCGGCGATCGATCGAGGTCTACGCCCGCGACACGCTGGGTTTGCTGATCCACACGTACCTGGGCGCGGACCTCCAGCACGGCCCGTGGTCGCTGATCGACGGCGAGCACCACATCACCGACTGAGGGTCACCCGTTCTCGGCGCGGTGCCGGTTTCGACCGGCACCGCGCCGAGGCCGTTGTGCCGCGGCCTCGGCCAGGCAGTGCCGGATGTCTTCGAGGTGGTGCGTGACCTCGTGAGCGGCTTGGCGCACCAGCCAGCGGGCCGTGCGGTGTTCGCCCGGGAGGCGGGTCACCGAGCGTTCGAGGTCCGGCGGAGTCAAGCGCTCGATCTCTTCGCCGAGTCCGGCAGCGCAGGCCGCCAGTTCCTCACGCACTCCGTCGAGGGAGCGTTCGTTGTAGCGGAAACGCCGTGCCCGCAGGTCGTTGAGCATCGGGTCGAGGGCGGGCCGGTCCTCGGTCCGGGCCCGGTGCACCCGGATCGTGTAGGTGACACAGACATCGCGCAGGTGGACGAGGTACTCCAGCGCCGACCAGTGTCCCGGCCGCGGGCGGCGCCGGAGGTCCGGCGGGGGCGCGTCCCCGAGCACGGAGTCCAGCGCGCCGGGCAGGGACGCGATGATCGCGGCGGCCGTCTCGATCGTGAGCGTGGGATAGGAAAGTCCGCACTCGGCGCAGCCGTGGTCCTCCCCCGCCAGTGGCGGAATGGCTTTCGACTGGTCGCCGGGCACGGCCGCCATCGTCGCCGACCCACGCACCGGAGGGCAACCGCGCCGGCAGGAAGCCTTGCCGAACCGTGGCCGGGGCGGGCGGGGAACCGCCCGCCCCGGGTGTTCACCGGATCAGCGCCGGCAGGGGTTGCCCGCCGGGTGCGCCGCACTGCCGTGCACGTCGGCCTGGGACTCCGCCAGCACGATCTTCGCCAGCGCCGTGTCCAGCGCCACCGCCTGCTGCTTCACGACGCCGCCCGAGACGGTCTGGCCGTTCAGCTTCAGCGAGCCGATGACCAGCGGGATGGTCAGCGGCGCCGAGCCGACCGTGACCGCGACGCCGTTGATCTTCAGCGAGGCGACGTTCGAGCTGCCCGTCAGCACCGGGGCGAGCCCGCCCGTGGCCGGCTGGCAGGTCGCCGCCGCCTGGGACTGGATCACGCCCAGCTCGATCGTGAGCCCGATCGTGCTGATCACCGTCTTGTCGATCTTGGCCGACGCCCGCGCCTGGTCACCGGCCGCCGGGGCCGCGGACTGGTTGTCCGGGGTCAGGTCGGTCGACGAGGTCAGCGCGTGGGTCTGCACCTTGATCAGGCCGGCGTTGAGCGTCGCGTCGAGGACGGTCTTGCTGTCGTCGGCGCAGGGCAGGTTCTGCGGGTTCGCCACGGCGGCGGTGATGCCGAGGACGTTCGCCGCGGTGCCGGTGCAGGAGAAGGCGCCGTCGCGGTCGTCGTCGACGATCGTGCCGACACCCGTCGGGTCCACCAGGCCGGCGCCGGCCGGGGCGGAGAGGTTCACGGTGAACGTCTCGTCCGGCTCGTCGACGGTGTCCGGGTTGACCAGCACGGTCACCGGTTTGGCCGTCTCACCGGGCGCGAAGGTGACGTCGCCGCTGACGGCGGCGTAGTCGGCCGGTGCGGTGGCGCTGCCGTTCGCGGTGGCGTAGTGCACGGTCACCGGGTTCGGGCTGGTCCCGCCGAGCAGGGACACGGTGAACGTGGCCGGCACCGGCGCGCCGCCGGAGCCTTCGGCGACCGTGACGTCGTTGACGGCCAAGCCGAGCACGCGCACGGTCGTCGTCTCGACGAAGCCGCGGGACACGCCGTCGACCAGGTAGTCGACCGAGCAGTGGTAGGTGCCCGGAGCGGCATCGGCCGCGGCGGCGATCGTCTCGGTGAACGTCGCGACGTCGCCGCTGGTCACCTTGACGCTCGCCGGGGCGTTGGTGAGCGTCAGCTGCGGGTCGCAGCTGGTGACGTGCGGGGTCACCGTCACCTCGATGGACTTGATGCCGTCCAGGATGGCCTGGGACACCTGGTTCGAGGGCACGTTGTTGAGCAGCACACCGCCGGTGGCTTCGGTGATGGCCGTGGCCTGGCCGGTGGCGTCGAGCGCGCCGACGTTGACCGCGACGACCCGGATGTTCGCCGCCTTGAGCGCGGCGATCGTGTCGGCCAGGGTGTGGCCGCCGCTGGGGTCGTGCGACGGCGCGTCGCCGAACCAGGCGACGATGCGGGTCCCGTCCGGGCGGAACGAGACGGCGCCGGTGGCCAGTTCGTAGAGGGCGTTGAGGTCGGCTTCGGGGCCGTCGCCCCCGCCGCCCGCGGCCCACTGGTTGATGCCCGCCTGAACCGCGCCGGTGTCCGCGGTGATGGCCTGGTTGACCTTGAACGGCACGGAGTCGCTGAAATCCTTGTACTCCGCGACGCCGAACTGCGCGGTCGGCTGCGCGGCGAGCACGTCCCCGGTGATGGCGTTGGCGTTGGTGCGCACGTTGGTGATGGCGCCGCCCATGCTGCCGGTGGTGTCGGCGAGCAGGACGAGGTCGGGGTTCGGCGGGACGGCGGAGGTGGTGACGTGCTTGGTGACGGTGGTGCTCTGCCCGGCGGCGAGCGTGAGGTCGACGGTGGCCGGGTCGACGCCCGGCGGTGCCGCGGCCGCCACCGCGGCCGGGGCCAGCAGCGCGGCGGTCGCGGTGAGGGCGACGAAAACTGATCTTCGTGACATGGATTTCCCTTTCGAGCACCGGCGGACGGCCGGATTCGGTACGGGGTTGCCTGGGAAAGACGAATTGGGCGGGAATTCGTTAGCAGGGTCCGCGAACGTCACCCGGAGCGCCCTGTGTCAAGGCGCTCAACGGGTTACTGAGCCTGGATTCGGCCTACGCAGATCATGGCGGGAATAGGCCGAAGGACGGGAAACGCCGGGAGAACGTCACGCTCAAGAGCGACGGGAACCGCACTTTTCGGCACCACGAGTATCGCCCTGACGGCGGAAGCACCGCGATTTCCGCTTTCCGCTGCGCGAATCACCACCGGATGTCGTAACGGCGCCCGCCTGGGTAGCGTGCCGGGCATGACTCCCCAGCACGCGCTCTGGCTCCCGCTCTTCGACGCCTTGGCCGACCCGGGGCTCGTCGCCCGTCTCGCCGCCGAGGCCGAAGAAGCGGGCTGGGACGGCGTCTTCGTCTGGGACCACCTCCGCTGGCGCGAACCGGTGGCCGCGGCGGCCGACCCCTGGATCACCCTGGCCGCGATCGCCACCGTCACGTCGACGGTGCGTTTCGGGCCGATGGTCAGCGCGATCACCCGCCGTCGCCCCGCCAAGCTCGCCCGCGAGACCGCGACGCTCGACCGCCTCGGCGACGGCCGGCTCACGCTCGGCGTCGGCCTCGGCAGCGACCGGTTCGGCGAGGAGTTCTCCCGGTTCGGCGAGGAGTGCGACGACCGGGTGCGCGCCCGCATGCTCGACGAGGCGCTGGAGATCCTGGCGACCGCCTGGTCCGGCGAAGTCGTGGACCACCACAGCGAGCACTACACGGTGGCCGGCATCCGGTTCCTGCCGACACCGGCGCGGCGGATCCCGGTCTGGGCGGCGGGCTTCCCCGGGAAGATCCACCCGATGCGCCGGGCCGCGCGCCTCGACGGCTACTTCCCGGTGAACCTCGACTCGGCCGACCGCTTCGCGGAGGCCGTGGCCCAGGTCGAGGCGCTGCGCACCGGAACCGGGCCGTACGACTACGTCGCGGAGCTCGAGCCCGGCGAGGACGGTTCGCCGTACGCGCGGGCGGGCGCGACCTGGCTGCTGACCGCCTTCGCCCCCGAATCACTCTCGGTCGACCACGTACGCGGCGTCCTGCGCGACGGGCCCCACTGAGCCACCACTCAGCGCACCAGCTGACCCGCCCGAGCACCCCGACGACGATCCACCGCGAACCCGACCACCGCCAACACCAACCCCACCGCACTCACCGCCACCCCGGCCCACGCCGTCGCGCGGTAACCCAAACCCGTCGCGATCACCACGCTGCCCAGTGCCGCGCCGAGGCTGTTGGCCGTGTTGAACGCCGACTGGTTCAGGGCGGCTCCCATCAGCTGGGCGCCCGGGGCCACCGCGATCAGCCGGGCCTGCAGCACCGGGCCCAGGAACAGGATGGTGCCGCCGATCAGGAACGCGCCGGTGAACAGGCCGAACGCCGAGCCCACCGTCAGTCCGAAGTAGACGTTCGCGGCGATCACCGCGGCGAAGCCCACCACCATGGCGCGCCGGAGGTTGCGGTCGGCCTGCCAGCCGCCCAGGAAGTTGCCGGCCGTCATGCCGAGCCCGACCGCGACGAGGGCCCACGGGACCGCGCCCGGGGACAGCCCGGTGACCGAGGTGGTGATCGGCGCCAGGTAGCTGTCGACGGCGAAGAACCCGGCGATCCCGATCGACGCCGTCGCCGCGACGAGCCACACCTGCGGGCTGCGCAGCGCGCGCAGCTCGTCGGCCGGTGATCCGCCCGCCGCCGGCGCGTCCGGCACCGTGACCGCCACCGCCAGCAGGGCGAGCAGGAAGACCCCGGCGATGAGCAGGTACGCCGTCCGCCAGCCGGCGGCCTGCCCGAGCCGGGTGATCAGCGGGACACCCGCGACGTTGGCCACGGTCAGCCCGCTCAGCACCACGGCGAACCCGCGCCCCTCGCTGCCCGGCCCCATCAGCGTCGCCGCCAGCAGGCCGGCGGCCCCGAAGTACGCGCCGTGCGGCAGGCCCGCGGCGAACCGGGCCACCAGCACCAGGCCGTAACTCGACGCCACCGCCGAAGCGACGGTGCCGAGCACGAACAGCACCAGCAGCCCGAGCACCAGCCGTTTGCGCCGCATCCGCGCGGTGATCGTGGCGAGCACGGGCGCGCCCACGACCACGCCCAGCGCGTACGCGGTGATCATCCACCCCGCCCGCGCGACCGAATCCGGTTCGGTGTTCCCGAGCACGCTGTGCGCGATCTCGGGCAGCAGCCCGGCCGGCACGAACTCGGTCAGCCCGATCGCGACCGAGCCGAGGGCCAGGGCCAGCAGGGCCGCCCATCGGCGCCGCCGGGAGAGGTCGTCCATTCCGGCGACTTTAGCAACGCTGTTGCGTTAATACCAGAGACCGGCGGTAGGGTGACGCCGTGCACCTGGCTTTCCTGCGGGACTACCACGAAGCGCTGGTGATCGCGCTGGCCCGGACCACGCCCACGCTCGAACGCGGCACCGTCGCCGAGCTCACCGGGCTGACCCCGCAGGCCGTGTCGAAGGTGCTCGCCCGGCTGGTCGACGAAGGCCTTCTCGAACCCGCCGGCGTGCGGCGCCCGGCGCGCGGCAAGCCGGCCGCGGTCTACCGGCTCGTCCCCGGCAGCCGCCGGGCGATCGGCGCGCACGTCACCCGCCGCGAGCTGCGCCTGGTGCTCGCCGATCTGGCCGGCACCGTCCTCGCGTCGATCGCGACGCCCCTGCCCGCCGACTTCACGCCGGACGAGCTGCTGAGCGAGCTGGCGGCCGGCGTCACGACGATGATCGCCGGGCACGACCTGAGCACTCCCGGGCTCGCCGGCGTCGGCATCGGCATGATCGGGCCGCTCGACCAGTCGACCGGCACCGTCCGCGGCGCCCATCGGCTGCGGCACTGGCAGGACGTCCCGCTGGCCGCACTCGCCGAGCGGCGCCTGGGCCTGCCCGTGCTCGTGGACAAGGACGTCACCGCCGGCGTCACGGCCGAAGCCTGGCGCCGCGGAACCGCCTTCCGCGACGCGGCCCTGGTCGTGGTCGACGCCGGAGTCGGCGCCGGGCTGTGGCTGGGCGGAGCCGCCCACCGCGGAGCGCACACCAACGCCAGCGAGTTCGGCCACGCCGTCGTCCAGCTCGACGGGCCGCCCTGCGCCTGCGGCCGGCGCGGCTGCCTGGAAGCGGTCCACGAGCAGGCGGCCGACCCCGCCGCGGCCGCCGCCGTGCTCGCGACCGGCGTGGTCAACCTCCTCCAGACCCTCGACCTCGGCCACGTCGTCCTCGGCGGCGCGGATCTGCTCCCCCACGGCGAGCTCTACCGGGAAGCCGTCGAACACGCCGTGCGCACCCAGCTGCCGGGCGCCGACTGGCTCACGGTGGAGGTCTCCCTGACTTCGCTGGGCACGGATGTCGTGGCCGCCGGCGCGGCCATGCAGGTGCTCAACGCCCGCTACGGCCTCCCCGACCCGACACGGCCCCGCGAGCCCGCGCCCGCCGTCGTCCGCGGGTGAGGCGCGGCTATCCCGCCAGTTCCCCTTCACGCCGCGTGAGCACCAACGGCGCGTCCTCGGTGACGGCGATCGTGTGCTCGGAGTGGGCCGTACGCGAACCATCCGCCGAACGGATCGTCCAGCCGTCGGGGTCGAAGACGATCCGGTCGGTCGAGCGCGCGAACCACGGCTCGAGCGCGAGGGTCAGCCCCGGCCGGAGCTTCATGCCGCGGCCCGGCGCGCCCTTGTTGGGGACGTGGAGGTCCTCGTGCATGGTGCGCCCGATGCCGTGGCCGCCGAACTCCGTGTTGACCGGGTAGCCGTAGCCGGCGGCCACCGCGCCGATCGCCGCGGAGATGTCGCCCAGGCGGTTGCCCGGGCGCGCCGCCTCGATCGCCGCCTCCAGCGCTTCCTCGGTGGCGCGGACGATCCGCAGGTCCTCTTCGGCGGCCGTGCCGACGATGACCGTGCGCGCCGAGTCGGCCGCCCAGCCGTCGATGCTGACCGCGATGTCCGCGGTCAGCACGTCGCCGTCGCGCAGGACGTAGTCGTGGGGCAGGCCGTGCAGGACGGCGTCGTTGACCGAGAGGCAGATGACGTTGCGGAACGGCCCCTTGCCGAAGGAGGGCGCGTAGTCCCAGTAGCACGACTCCGCGCCGCGCCGCTTGATCATGCCGCGCGTGTGGTGCTCCAGGTCGAGGAGGTTGACGCCGACGTCGGCGAGCCGGCCGACCTCGGAGAGCACCTCCGCGACGAACCGCCCGGCCACGTGCATGCGGTCGATCTCCGCAGGCGTCTTCAGTTCGATCACGAGTACCTCGCGTCCCAGGGTGTCGGTATAGTTATACCGATACCCTAACCGCTCGCGATCGGCCACCGCGGACGCGGGCCCCGGGGGAAAGTCAGGCGGTCACGGCGTCGTGGAACCGCCCGAGCTCGGCCCGGGTGTCCGGGCCGCACGGCTGGAAGACGATCTCGGTGACCCCGCGGGCGGCGACGTCGTCCAGCCGCTGCCGGAGCTGTTCGGGCGTGCCGCTCATCGTCACCTCCCGCAGCATCTCGTGGCCGCCCGCCTGCCATGCCGCCTGGTCGGCCTCCCCCAGCTCCACGCAGTGACCGGTGTGGACGGCGAGGTGCCGCAGCTCCGGCGGCGTCCGCTCCACCACGTCCAGCCACTCCGCGCCACCCGGGAGCGCGCGCACGGCGGCAGGGCCGCCGAACTCGTGGGCGCCGTGGTAGGCCAGCGCCCAGCCGGGCCCGGCGGCGAGGCGCGCGTGCTCGCTGTCGGTGCGTTCTCCTTCGTCGAGCACCGTGCCCCACACGAGGTAGGGCACCCACGAGTACTCGCTCATGAACTCGGGCAGCTGCAGCGTGACGTACAGCCCGTCGCCGAGCTCCTTGGCCACCCGGTGGCCCTTGGGCCCCAGCGCCCCGATGAGGACGGGGACGTCGACGGGCCGGGCGGGCGCGTGCCCGTCGGGGTGCAGCATCCGCATCCGCGCCCCCTCCCACTCGACGATGTCGCCGCGCAGGAGACCGCGGTAGGCGCGAATGTAATCCTCCATGTAGGACCAGGTGATCGCGCGGTAGCCCATGGCGCGGCGGCCGGTGAAGCCGGTCCCGAAGGAGACCGCGACCCGCCCGGGCGCCAGCGCGGCGAGGGTGGCGGTCGCCGCGGCGTTGACCATCGGGTGCCGCAGGCTGGGCACCAGCACGCCGGGGGCGAGGCCGATCCGGTCGGTCCGCTCGGCGGCCCGCGCGAGGGTCATCCACACGTCGGGGCTCTGCTGCGGGGTGTCGTAGACCCACGCCCGCTTGAAGCCCAGCTCTTCGGCCACGACGATGTCGTCCGGAGTGGACAGTGCGGTCGGGAAAGCGCAGGAGACGTCCATGGGGACCTTCGTTCGTCAGGGCAGGCCGGCGTGCGGGACCTCGACATCGACCGCGAGGAGCTGCGCCTCGCGCACGGGACGGCGTTCGTGTTCGGGGAAGGACGGCGCCGCGCAGAGGAACAGCGTCCGTCCGTGGTCGCCGCCGAGCATGCAGGCGAACACCCCGGTGCCGGCGTCGATCTCGTCGAGGACCCGGCCGCCCTCCTCGACCCGCAGGACGCGGTTGTGGACGGCGTCGGCCACCCAGATCGCGCCTTCGGCGTCGGCGCAGATGCCGTCGGGCGCCACTTGGAGGAGCTGAACCGCCGCTTCGACGTCGTCGGTCTGGGGAGTTTCCCCGAACTGCGCCCACACGCGGCGTCCGCTCAGTTCGCCGTCCTCGCCGATGTCGAAGGCGGTCAACCGCCCGGCAAAGGTTTCGGCGACGACCAGCACCCCGCCGGGCAGGATCACCATGCCGTTGGGGAAGCCGAGGTCTTCGGCGGCGACGGCCACGGTCCCGTCCGGGTCGACGCGGGTGAGCGTGGCGTAGCGCAAGGGTGCGCCGCCCATGAGGTCGAAGCCGAAGTTGCCGACCCAGGCGCGCCCGCGGTCGTCGACGACCATGTCGTTGAGCGCCCCGGACACCACACCGGACAGGTCGGCGTGCTCGGTCAGCTCTCCCCGCTCATCGCGCACGAGGATGCGGTGGTCGCGCATGGACACGACCAGCAGGCGCCCGTCGGGCAGGAACCCGAGGCCCGAAGGCTGACCCGGGACTTCGGCGACGACCTCGGTGCCGCCGCGGCCGTCGGTCGCCACGACCCGCTCGGTGTAGAAGTCCGACACCCACAGCCGCCCGTCGTGCCACCTCGGGCATTCGAGGAAGGAGAAGCCTTCGAGCACGACTTTCGGCTGTCCCATCGCGACCGTCCTCGATCATCGTCGACCGTTCCGCGGCGTCTCCCGCCGACTAACTGAGCGCACAGTTACCATGACCGCGAGGCCGGGACGTGTCAAGCCCGAGTCGTCACCCGCGGAGGGGAGAGCAGCGATGCCGGAGAAGAAGCGCGGCGGCGGGAGGCACCCGGTGGCGGCCGCGATGGAGCTGACGACCAGCCTCGGCCCCGAGACGGTCCCCGGCGAGTTCTGGGGAGAGGACACCTCCCCGGTGACTCGCGCGCTGCTGTCGTCGGCCGTGCAGTGCTTCGCCCGCAAGGGTTTCCACGCGACGACCACACGCGACATCACCGCCGTCGTCGGCCTGAGTCCAGGTTCGCTGTACGTGCACTTCCCGTCGAAGGAAGCAGTGTTGTTCCGCATCGCCCGGACGGGTCACGAGCGTGCGTTGGCGGCCCTGTCGGCGGAGCCCGACGACGGCGACACCCGGCGCCACCTCCGACGGCTCGCGGCGGCCCACGTGACGTGGCACGCGCGCCACCACACCGTGGCCCGGGTCTGCCAGTACGAACTGGCGGCGCTCTCGCCAGCGCACCTCGACGAGATCCTCGTTCTCCGGCAACGGTTTTCCGCGATGGTGCAGGCGGCCGTGGAACGCGGAGTCCGGGAAGAAGTCTTCGACGTGCCCGACATCGACCGCTCGGTGCGCGCGATCCTGTCGCTGGGCATCGATCTGGTGCGCTGGTACCGCCTCGACGGCGCGGACTCCCCCGAAGCCCTCGGCGAGTCGTACGCCGAACTGGCGGCGCGGATGCTGGTCTCCCCCAGCTGACGCCGTGGCTGTTCGGCCGGTCAGACCTCGCGCAGGCTCATGGTGAGGTGACGGCCTTCCCCGCTCGGGCCGAAGCTCCGGGCCCGGACGGCGCTTCCGATCGGCGGGAAGTCGCCGGGGCCACGCACGACCGTGGCGCTGATTTCGGGAACGTTGACGTGGGCGTAGGCGCCGTGTGCGGGAAGGTGCAGCCCCAGCCCGAACGGGTGGTGGCAGACCACCTCCGCGTCCACGACCTCTCCCCTGGGCAGCACGGCCGGTTCCGCACTGCCCGCCTGGTGCATGTCCCAACCGGATTCGAGGTGTTTCGGGTGTGCCACGTGGTTCCTCACGCCGGAAATCGTCCGGTGATGATAGGTGGATTCGCGGCTGACTCAGCGAGTATCGATACGGCCTTGGCAGGCACCGACGGCGACACGGGCGGCGGAACAGCAGTGACTTCGGCTGTACGGCGCTCACCCGAACGAGGCACTGTCGGCCGCGCCGGCGAGGCTCGAGCCGACGAGCACCTCGGCGAGCAGCTACACGAAGAGTAACCACAAACCGAAGGAATCTCACGACCGGCCTCGGCGAAAACCGAGCTGTTTTCCGGAAACCGGCTTCTCTACCAGCTTCGCCGATCACTCTGTGTATCAGGGGGTGACTCGGCGCGCATGATCATCGCGATAGGTTGACAGCGTCTCCAGGGGCCCCGACGACGCGGTTCCCGCCTTCCCCCTCAGCAGCGCGCGCCCCCGAGGTGCGTGCTGTTCGCCGTGCCGAAAGGAAGTTTCTTGACCGCCACGACGTTGACACAGGTGCTGCGCGAAACCCATGCCGCCCGGACCACCCGACTGGTCGTCCGCTGGGACCGCGAGACCGGCTGGGCGCACCTGGCCATCGCCGTTCCTGGCTCCGGCCCGGTCTGCTTCGCGGGTTTCCACCGGTTCTCCGGGGGAAGCGCCGAAGCCGTCGCCGCCGAGCTCGCCGCCGCCGGGTGCGTGTCCGCTCCCCCGCTGCACCTCGACGACACGCTTTCGGAGATCGAAGCCGTGCTCCCGGAGGTGACCCCCGATGCGCGTGGATGACCTGCACCTCACCGGAATCGGCACCGACGTCGGCGCGCTGACGCCGGTCGCCGTGCCGCTCGCGGCCGGGGAGTTCAGCTCCGCCGACGCCGACCGCACCGGCCAGCTGTCCACCGCCGTCTCGACGCTGCCGGGCCCGGAGCTGGCCGTCCGCGCCGGCCGCGAAGCCTTGCGGCAGAGCGAACTCACGACCGGCGGGGCCGCCTGGCCGACGCTGTGCCTGCACGCCGGGATCTACCACCCCGGCATCGACTTCTGGCACGCCGCGTCCTACGTCCGCGACCAGCTCGGCCTCGGCGCCGGTCCCGGCCTCACACTCGAGCTCGGCGCGATGAGCAACAGCCTGGTGGCCGGCCTGGACATCGCGGCGAGCGTGCTGCGCGGCCGCCCGGACCACGACGCCGCGCTCATCACCGCCGGCGACCGGTTCGGCGCGCCGGGCTTCCCGCACTGGAGCACCGACACCGGCATCGTCTACGGCGACGCGGGCAGCGCGGTCGTCCTCTCGCGCCGGCCCGGCCTGGCGCGGATCCGCTCGATCGCGTCGTTCACCGACCCGTCCCTGGAGGGGCTGCAGCGCGGCGACGAACCGTTCCGCACGGCCAGCGTCACGGCCCACCGGTCGCTGGACATCCGGCGCCGCAAGCGCCAGTGGCTCGGCCGCCACGGCGGTCCGGCGCACGTCGACACCCGCAACGCCGACGGGGTCACGACGGTCGTGAAGACAGCGCTGTCCGAAGCGGGGATCGACCTGCCCGACATCGCGAAGATCTGCGCCCCGCACTACGGTCGGCG